>JAQWQN010000227.1 GCA_029244465.1 Pseudomonadales bacterium | reverse complement strand
ACAAACCGTAGGGTTGTTCGAACTGAGGGTGACCGGTCGACGCTTGTGTCTGCCTCGATCGTTCACGGGTCATACTACTTCTTAGGCTATCGGCCATACTTATCAGCACCGTAGTCGCAAGGCCCGCTTCAATAGCGGCCGCGGCTTGTTGTATGACCGCAAGTGTGGTGCCGCCACCCGTATTCGCCGTGACGCAATATGTGGGAAAAATCTGTAAATACTCCGCAATCGCTTCGGCGTGATACATGATCGGTTCCGCAAACGCGTTACATGTGACCAAGCCATCGATCGCGGACTTGTCTAAACCAGCGTCTCGCAAGGCTGACAGCGCAGCGTCAACACACAGTTCGGTTGGACTCATGCTTGGAACAACGCCCACTTCCGTGTCAGCTGCGCCAACGACGGCAATGCGACCGCTCAAGCTCATCAAGTTGTTAACCTCACCCGGGCCGTGCCGGGTGAAGCGACATCGCCAGCTTCGTTTTTTACATAGACTTCTAGCGTCGCTTCGCGAGTGGCAACGTCGATCGATTTGACGATGCCACCGGCAATTAACGTCTCGCCGATGTAGGTGGCAAGTCGGTTAGAGTATTCAATGCTGAGCAACTCACCGCTCTCACCCAGCCACTCTTCGAGCGCCTGATGCAGCCAATCTCCTAGCAAAGGCCCCGCAATAACCAATCCAGGATAACCCTCGACCTCAGTCGTATACGGTTCATCGAAATGGATTCGGTGGCCATTCCAGAGCACCGCGTTATAGAGCATAAGTTGAACGTTATCTGGCCTATGGGCACGCTCGGGAATTGCTTGGCCCACCGCGAGTTCAGAAATTGTAAGCACGCTATTCATCGTAATATTCTGGTGGTCTTTTCACGAATGACCATCTCCCCATCGTCATCGACGATGTCCATTACCACTTCGTAGAAGATGAGTTGACCTGAACTGCCTGTCTTTTCGTAAATGTCGGCTAGGGTGCGAGTTGCCGTTAGCCAATCACCCGGATAGATCGGTTTCAGATATTCAATCTTGAGGCCGCCAGCCATGGCTTTCTTCAATGGAAAGCGTGGCAATAAACGATCGATTGACACCCCGTCCGGTGACAGTGCATCCAAAGAAACAACATCCCAGAACAACGGGACGTGGAACATCGGAGGGGCTTGGTCACCATCGATATACCTCTGGCGTCGATTGCCCGTCGCAACCGCATATTTTCTTATATCCCGGCGTGTTACGAGCTCTCGTTGGGGCTCAGTCCGACGACCGATAGCGGACAGCGTCTCTTGCGTGAGAAGTTTTGTCATATACTTGACCCCTGCCAGTAGGGATCGCGCAATTCACGCTTCAGTATCTTCCCGGTTGGCGCCTTCGGAAGCGCCTCTGCAAAATCTACTGATTTGGGTTTTTGATAAGAAGCGAGGTGCTCACTAGCCGACGTAATGATCTCGTCGGTTGTCGCTTGCCGGCCAGGCTTTAGCACAACGACAGCTTTGACCGACTCGCCCCACTCTTCATCCGGTATACCAAAAACCGCCACTTCGAGGACCGCAGGATGTTGATGGATTGCGGCCTCCACTTGTGTACTGTAGGTATTCTCGCCACCCGAAATGATCATGTCTTTGGCACGATCGACGATAAAGAGATATCCCTGCCCATCCCACGTGGCTATATCACCAGTCCACATCCAGTCCTTGCGAATAGTCTCACTGGTCAGATCCGGTCGACGCCAATAACCCACCATATTGGCTTCGGATTGAACAATAATTTCTCCCGCCGTCTCCCCGTCCTTGGGAACCTCTAGTCCCTCTGGATCGACCACTCTTATCGAGGTAACAAACCCTTCGCGACCACAAGAACTGAGTCGTTCCGGGTGCTTTCCGGCGAGCGCATCCGCGTGATCTTCCTGCGCTAAGAAACTCATCGTCATGCCCTCCGTCTGACCATAGCCTTGGATGAGGGTACACGGGAATTTCTCCAACGCATCAGCGACGACACTGCGTGGCATCGGACCACCACCGTATTGGATATTTCGGAGCGAACTTAAGTCATAATCGCCAAAGCCATCCTCAGCCATCATCCAGTTAAGCATTGTCGTTATGCCAAGAAAAGCTGAAACCTTTTCCTGTTGGATGACTTGCAACGCCAACTTGGCCTCAAAGTTAATCAAGACGACCGGGCAGCCGTGCGCCATGTAATTCATAGCAAGGGCCACGGGGATGTGGAACATTTGTCCCGTTAGCATATAGACGTCCGTCGGCACAATTCGTTCTGCCACGGTTTGATTGAGCATACCCATGTAAAGCGAATGATGCGTATGCAGAGCACCTTTTGACTCACCCGTAGTCCCGCCCGTATAGAGAATAAGTGCCGGATCTTCTCCACCAACGCTGCCAGCGGTCATAGGCTCCGCTGCACTGGCAGCGTCCAAGCTCCTCTCGTAATCGCTGTTTGCGCCAAAGCAAAGTACATCGTGGACATTCGCGAGCCCTGCAACGTCTATTGCGTCGCGACGAAATTCCTCCGAGGCGATAAGTAACTCAGGCTCGCCATCAAGGAGAATCCGCTTTAGTTCTTCCTTACCCAACCGCCAGTTCAAAGGCTGCGCAATCAACCCAACGCGGGCACATGCATACATGACCTCCATGTATTCAATGCAGTTCTTGGCAAGAATCGCGATCCGCGACCCTTTCGTCACGCCAGATCTGGCAAGCAAGGCATTAGACAGGCGGCACACGCGCTCATCGAACGCACCAAAAGTCACCCGGCGCTGATTTGTTATATCTACCAACGCCTCGCGTTCAGGCTCGCGCCGCGCAAATTTAAGTGGGATCTGGCCGATATTCATGTCGTACCTAGTAGGACTTATCCAGATCCAGATGTCGTTTAGCAATTCGCCAGGCGCCCTCTGCTTTGACAACCTCATCGCGATACAGACCGGCCGAAAGCAGGTTAATGGCACCGTTTTCAGTCGCCAGTAAAGTGAGATTAGATAAGACCAAGGCTGACTCTTTCGCTTTGTCCAGAAAGACAATATTGGAAATAACATGACGTCGGACGTCTGTCTGAGTAGCCATCGCCTCGACCATCAGAGACAGGATGCCGGCACGACCCATAAACGGACCGATCAAGTCACCGCCAGCAATGCACATTGTCATTTCCGCTGCTTCGGCAAAACACTCCGCGAGCATTTCCGTATCTCTTTCGTCGTAACCGAGTGCGGCCCTTGCCAACAATTCCTGAATGCTTAATTTATCTTCTAATCCAATCGTCATAACAACTCCGAATAGAAATTTAGGAACCTTATACTTTTTCCGAGCTGCGAACACAGCGAACCCAAACGTGATTTAAGAAGACGGCTAGATATCAGTCGTATGGTTTTACCGTAAACGTTTCCTGTAGATGCGGGCATCAAAATTACCATCGGTTACCTCCTCAGATGCTATGGTATAAAGCAATCAATCTTCTAGTTGCTGCCTCACTTTCGGCAGCACGCTCTTAGCCATATATTCAATGCGGGCATTCCCTTGTGCAAACGGTTCGCCTGGAAACTGAGCCCAAAAATGAACGTCTTTAATTTCGGGATACTCCGTCAACAGAGTAACAAGCGCTCGCACAGCACCTTCACCATCTAGCATTTCATACAACCCACCTTCCAGCGCTGCCGCTGCATGAGGAAAGACTGGCGTTGTCTCCGGCGGGCCAAAAGCTCCCCACTTAATATATTCATTAGTTTGATACAGCGCGTATTCGCCCATACGCGCCGCCTCCTTTTCAGGATCTTCAGAAATGACACCCCAGTGACCTGCAAAAATGGCACCATCAGTGCGAGGCTTACCAAGACTTTCGAGCGCAGCAATATACTCGCCATGACCGATTCCACCTGTAGAGAGGAAGCCATCCCCTATACGAGCTGCGCGAGCAATAGCAGGCTCAGCCATCCCACCCATAAGGAGCCTGGGTTTCGTCGTAGGCACCGGGGCGACGGCTAGCCCCTCTATTTGATAGCGGCGTCCATCAATGCTAATCGGCTCACCCGTCCACGCTTGGCGAATGATCTCGATGCCCTCTTCCATCAAACTTGGTCGGTACTTGAGCGCTCGACCAAAATAGTCGAATTCGATCTGCCGATAACCTAGGCCCACACCCAGGTCAAAGCGTCCCGCACTTAATATCGCAAGCGTGGCTGCATCTTCAGCTAGCCGTACTGGATCAGCTAAGGGCAACAACATTAAATTGGTGCCGATCTGCATCCGTTTTGTCTTCTGTGCGATGGCTGCGGCGACGACCAGAGGTGAAGGTGTATAGCCGTCGGCAACAAAATGATGCTCAGTCAGCCATACAGATTGGAAACCCAACTCTTCCGCCCACGCAATCTGCTCAAGCGACGTCGCATAAAAATCTTCGTAGGACAGTTCTCCGCGCGGGTTTCTGAAGTCATACCACAGTCCAAAGTTAACTTGTCTGGTCACACAGAACTCCTTCTCAGTTACGTCTTTTCAATTCCAGTGCTGCCTCGTTAACTGGTCGACAGACGACCACGTCGAGCGAAGAGGACAACGCACATGACCGCAGTGATGCCATGTATGGCCATCCCAACCACCTGATCACCGGCAAGCGCTAGCGACAAGCAAAGCCCCGCGTGAAAAACGAGCAAGGTCCCAATGACTGTTGTCATGACAGCGAGGTTCGATCGATGTGACCAAGCCCACACAGACACACTGGCTATCGCGAGCGCCGCAAACCCGTAATGCATAGACCACATAGCGCCAGTTCCTGCGGCGGACAGGCCATTGGCACCTAGGATTAAAGTCGCCGACGCCAGAAGCTCCGTTAGTCCGTTCAAGACCAACATAACGTTTAATAGAATCTTCATATAAACACCTTCCGATCACTCACTATTTGCTTTGACTCTCGATGACCATCGTACCCGCGATTACATCGTGTAGACATCGTCGATCACTTCGAAAAATCAACCCCTGGTCCAACAACGACAAGACAGTCAATGGCGGCAGCGCAAGCAAAAAGCTAATCGGAAAAAACAACGCCCGTACACAAACAAGCCGCCAAAACGGTACTCGATCACCTGTAGAACTCGCGACTATCGCAATACCCAGGAACCGCTTACCAATCGTTTGACCTCTGGTAAGCAAGCCGTAGCCGTTTAGTATGAGATAACTCAAAACAGCAAGGCACAACACCCAAAAGATCCAAAAGTTGTCTGAGAAGTCTTCAGCATCCTCGACAACGCCAGCAATCATCACGAGCAAAATTGTCAGTGTTGGCACCAGCGCCGCATCGACTGCCCAAGCGGCCAAACGACGAAACCGCCCAGCAAGGATCGGTGCTTCATCCGCCGTCATCGATCACCTCAAATACCAAGAGTGCATTGCCACCACGTTGTGCACCAACGTAGCTGTATCCAGCCGACACGATCAATAGATTATCAGCAACCAATGGTCCGTGTGCATCAAACGCGCCACCATGCGTAGCCACTCCGTTAACCGCATCAAACTGCCGCCATGCGTCATAAACCCAAATTCTTTCGCCATCGATCGCTCGATGGATTTCAAGGAAACCGTCCATGCTGCCTGTAATCACGATGTCGTTCGTAGCGATCGGCGCCGCAGACAGACCATATTCGCAACTTTCCGAATTTTCACACCTGGATTCTCTCGAGTAGCGCCAACGCTGCACGCCCGTATCCAAATCCAAGGCGTAGAGTCCTGGTGCCGCCACGCCAGGCGCCGGAAAATCGAGAATCGACTTGTCACTAATCGGCGCAAACACGAGACCGAGCGTTTCGTTGACCGCGAGCCCCCAATGGATACCACCCACAATGCCGCCTCTACCGACCCGTTGAGTCCACACACGCTCCCCAGTGACGCGATTAAGGGCATGCACTTCACCCGATTTTTGCCCGCCCAATAAGAGCTGACCGGCCAGGGCTCTATCCACCAATATGGTCGGCGCACCAAAATCCACATCCGGGCCTGTGGGCTTAGGACAATTGGGATGATTCAACGCCATGAGGTTGCATGCCGCGGTGTAGGCGTCGTTGGCCGTGATTTGCTGTTGCCAGATCACCGCTCCCGACGCGCCATCAACGGCAAACAAAGCATCGCTCGTAGCAGTCGTCGGGTGGGAGTAGTTTTGCCCAGTACCAAAGTAAAGAATATCTTCTTTTATATCGTAGCTCGGTGCACCCCAAACCGGTGCGCCACTCGGCCCATACTCCTGCACGAAAAACCATCTTTCGCCGGTCTGCAGCACGGGTTCTTTGATCGTACGCAGATACCAGACTTTCTTACCCGTCGCGAGATCAAATGCCGCCAAACCGCCACTCGTCGTACAGCACCCATATAAGGGATTAATCGCAAGACCGACTTCTTGCGACGCAATCGGCACATAGACTCGGTTTCCATAAATCAATGGGGTCCCAGAAAACCAAGGTATCGGACCCTCATCGAGGACTGCATGCCAAACAAATTCTCCAGTGACCGCATCGATGGCATAAACGCCATCAATCCGATCGTTGAAGACCAGAACTTCTTTACCGTCCACCTTGGCGTGCAAGAGGGCACTGGCGATATAGCCCTCATGCGCAAAGACCCAACGCTCACAGCCCGTCTCTCGATCCAGCGCCACAACACCACGCCCGGCATCCCCGACAAATATCGTGTCTTCAGTCACATAGGGATAGGACCGCGGCGTATCAGTGCTTAGTCCGTACACCCATTTAAGCGCAAGTTGCGCCGCATTAGATGCGTCAATTGTAGAGTTGGGTTGATAACGGGTATTGTTGAGATCGATGCCCCAACCGTTGGCATAGCTGACAGAGAAACTCGGCGGTGCCGACGCGGCACAGTACGCAAAACAGAACGACGACTGCAAGCACAGAACGAACACACAACAACGAATCACTGAACCTCCACAAGGCATCAAGACTACTGCTTTGCCTTCACCCTTCGTGATTCCGCTAACGATCATTGTTCTCGCACGTATGGTGCACTAGGATCGGGTAGGCCGCGCCAAGAGTATACGGGACACGACCAATTTGAAAAACCTAAAGCCCTTCCATGGCACTGTGCAAATTATACAGGGCGCTCTCCTCCTTGCCTGCAGTGTCATGCCGCTGGGCGCGACTGCAGATGATCCAGTTACTCTTAATGTCCTCGCAAGGGTGCACTTCAACACCAACGTCAGCAATTTCGACCAAGCACGCAAATTCTATGGTCAGCTTGGCTTCAATACCGTGTCGGGCTTTCCAGACAGCAACACGCTCGCAATGGCCCACGCTATCGGCATTCAAACGCCAACAGACTACGATGGCTCACAGGGTGGGGCCGCTGGCGGCTATCTGCTGCATGGTGAACTAATCGGACTAGGACTGACCGGCGGGGTTATCGATCTCATCGAATTCTCCATACCCCGAAACGAGCAACCGCCTTACGAAGCCATTAACCATTTAGGCATGACCTACGCTGAGATGCTGACCACAGATCTTGATGCAGACTATGACTATATGACCGGGCTTGGCGTGGAATTTTTGAGCCGCCCTGTGCAGCGGGCTAATGGTTCTCGTTTTGCCATGTTCAAAGATCCAGATGGAACCTACTACGAACTGCAGGAAATTCCTGGGGACCCTGACGACACCGAAACAACGCACATCCAACGCTTAGGAGCGGTGGCGATTAACGTGACCGATTATGAGCGTTCCGCCGCCTGGTATGGGCTCTTTGGATATGAACTGACCGCGAACCTCGACCGAACAGAATCCCAAGCAGTAGGGCGTGCAATGGGCTTTGTTGCGCCGATCGAAATTAACGGCGGACTTTTTACCCATAAGCGGGACGGCTCTCAGATCAAACTCATCGAGTGGCTATCGCCCCGCGATGAGAGCCCGCCATACCGCCTGCCCATCAATCATTTAGGTATTCACCGTATGGCTTTTTCTACTTCTGACATTACAGCGGACGTCGCACTTTTGAGACAACACGGCATCACCCTGGTCTCTCCAATCACACCATGTTGCTCTGGACCTGATTCCTGGGGTGGCATCGTTGCTTTTCACGATCCAGATGGCACTGTGATGGAATTGGTCGAACAGCCTTTGATGACCGCTATCGCTTGGCTGACGCATTGGTTTAATTAAATGATTTCAGCAACTGAAAAAGATCCCGCCTACGGCTGGATAATGGTCGCGGTGGTTTTTACGATCAGCGCTTTAGCCTTTGGCACGCTCGGTTCCGTCTCCGTGTTCTTGAAACCTTTGTCCGCAGAGTTTGGCTGGGGTCGCGGTGAAACCGCGCTCGGTTACTCCGCGATTTCTTTTTCTTCAGCGGTTTTTGGCGTCCTCTGGGGGGTACTGGCGGACAAGTTTGGTACTCGCTGGTTCGGTGTCATAGCCGCCATCGTTATGGCCGGTGCCATGTTTTTGATGAGCACACAAACATCGATCGCAGAATTTTACGCATTTTATTTTTTGTTCGGCGCGTTCGGAACGTCGATGGCGACGACACCACTTTATGCCAATGTCGCCTTTTGGTTCCGGCAAAAACCAGG
>JAQWQN010000219.1 GCA_029244465.1 Pseudomonadales bacterium | reverse complement strand
GGAGGAGAACACTTGGATGTTCTACACGCACTTTGATGTGGAGCTGAATGAGCATAATAGTCTTGAAATTGAATCGAGTATGTTTCGTCAGGAATACTCAACTCGATTTATTGGTTCTTTCCCGCTGACTAACGGCGCTGGACAGTTAATCGTTCCTGGTACTCATCCAGATAATCCATTCGGCGTAGATGTTAACTGGCGTGGTCGTCCCTTGGGCTTGGCTTACGAGCCAGCGGAAACGCAGGGTGAATCCATTGGTACCCGGTTCTCGATGAGCTTGGAAGGTGACTTCGGCCAGTTCTTCAGTGGCGATGTCGCTCAGAGTTGGACTTATTCGTTGAGTGCCCAGTATTCGGAAGCGTTTGATACTTTTGACCGTCCTGATACTGACCTCCGCCTTCTGCAGGCTTCTCTGAATGGGTATGGTGGCCCTGACTGTCCCCAGCGATTTGTCGATGGTGTTTTTGGACCACAACCCGGAACCGATCCTGGTGTCGGTAACTGTTTGTACTACAGCCCATTTGGAGCAGACATATACAATGATGCTCTCGATCCAAATTCGGGCTTGAAGCAACCCAGTGAAGTTGTGGAGTATAATGCTCGTACAGAATCTCACTCTTATACCGAGCGTACGTTAAGAGTCATTGAGGGTCACATAACGGGTGAAGTATTTGAGTTGCCCGGTGGTACAGCCGGATTAGCGGTTGGTTTCCAAAATCGAAACGAAATTCGTGAAGCGGCTCGTACGAACTTCCAACGCGGAGCGTGGCAAGGGTTCTTAACGCCTCGCTTGGGCGGTAAGGGCGCGCGGTCTATTGATGCATATTTTGCTGAAATGTACCTTCCGCTCACTGACCAGATCGACATGCAGCTTGCCATCCGTCAAGAAGACTATGGTGATGTAGATTCCACTGATCCGAAGATTGCCGTTAAATATGCCCCGTTAGACCAGTTGTCTTTCCGTGTTTCTTGGGGAACTTCGTTCCGTGCACCGTCGCTTTTCCACGCGGTGGGTAATGACCGGGAGTCCACGGTCACTGAGATCCAAGATCCAATTCATCCGGATGAGGGTCCGGTAAATCGTGGAACGTTTAAGACGATCATTACGGCTAAGAATGCCGACCTAGAGCCAGAGGAATCTGAAAACTGGAACTTTGGTATAACCTGGATTCCTGAACTAGATCGTGGTGAGTTGCAGTTTGACTTTGACTATTGGACTTTTGAGTTTGAAAATCAGATTTCCGCTCAAAACCCACGTCAGTTGGTTTCAGAGGATCCATGCGGCCCCGCGATTGTTCGGGACAATCTGATCCCATTGCCGGATGGTGCCAGTGATCTCTTCTATGGTAGCTGTTCAGGTTCAGTCGGGGCGATTCTCATCATCAATTCAAGTTTCTTTAACGCCGGTACAATTGAAACCTCTGGCTTTGATATCAAAGCGCGTTACTCGTTTGATGTTGGTGAGAACACCTTTATCGTCCGCAGTGATACGTCGATCGTAGACGAGTATGAGGTGCAAGCGAGCGCTAACGGCGACGTCGTCGACGGTCTAGGGTTTTACAACAATTGGAACCCAGGTCGGGCCATGCCAGAAGTTCGATCGAATATGTTCTTCACCTGGATGAGAGACCGCCACACGGCCAATCTGACCGTACGCTACGTTTCTGACATCTTTGGTGATGTTTTCAGTTTCGCAGAGCGGTCCAATCCGCAGTGTGACGGTGGTGCTGGATGTCCAGCTGACCGAGACGTGGACGCTCATATTGAAGTTGATCTGCAGTACAACTACCGCTTCGGTGTGGAGCAGCAATACACGGTCACGATCGGTGCGATCAACCTCTTTGATGAAGAGCCACCAGATCTGTATTTCAACTCTTACATACCGGAAGTACACAACCCATTCTTGCGCCAGATCTATGGCCGGGTAAGTGCTTCTTTGTAGTGTGAATTAATCCTTTGCACAAGGCCTAAACGAAAAACCCCGCCTCGGCGGGGTTTTTTTGGTTTGCGGTGCGTTTCTCCCTGCACCAACAGATAACAGCATTCCGTAGTCGCGCTTCAGTAAGTTGGCGCCTGCCTGCATTGATGAGGCCTGAGTTTATTAGACACTTTCCTGATTCGAAAAATAGCGCTCCTCCAACACTGTCGGAGGCACACGATTTTTTCAGCTCGCGTGGATGGCCCGGCGCCAACTATGAGAATAATCGTTAGCAACTGTTTGCATCTGCCCATGCGGGTACTTTTTACCCTGGAATGTGGTGCTGGCATGTCCATAGTCTGAGCGAAAAGACGGGTGATCTTAATGAGTGTTAAGTACGGACGCTCGTATTGATAGCTGATTTTTTGAACCCGTCGACAATTTTTTGGTCCCTTGAGTTCTATGGCTCTGTTGTGGCCGGGGCCAGGGTGAGCCAGGCTTTGATGGTGCTTAGCTGAGGGTCTGCGGTGATTGCGATTTGGTGGACTACAACGTTAGGCCGCCTGTGGTTGGCCTGGAACGTATGGATGATCCTGTGATACATGCTCCTCTAGCGGCAGCGTATGCTCCCGGCTCAGCGAAAGAAAAAAGTTTTGCCTATGATTCAGAAACACAAAAGGAACGGAAACATAGACCTAAATTAGCGTTCTAAAAGAATGAATCTGCGCAATTTGGAACTGTGTTGTTGCTCCGCTAACACCTGGAGGCGAGTATTACTGCCGCCTCGATATGCTGCCCGTCACGGCAGGCAGCTGCCCGCAGGAGCTGGACTCGCTTCGTGTTCTTTTACCAGTTGTCCATTTTTTCTTTGAGAATGCACAGGTACCTGAACGGCATTCTTGCAATCTCATGTGCAATTGCCTCGGTTTTGATACCAACTGAGCAGCCTGTTGAAAGGCTATTTCACCGGTGGAAACGCCTCAGAATTGTATTTTTCTCCGTCGCTCAGCGTAAAGCCTGGCCAACGGGCGCGATGCCTTGCAAGCATCTGAGGAAGATTAGGAATCTCGGGGCTGTCTGCGTTGTAGGTTATATCGTCACCGAGGTAACGTAACGCCACGGCTCGCCTCAGTGCAGAATTTATCCGCCCGAATCCCCCATATGAATGATGTTGAGGTCATGTACGACCACATCACCAATGTTGATATCCCAGGTCACAGTATCCACACCTTGTGGATTTTTATCGAGTTCCGGAAAAAATCTAGAGGATGAATGACCACCTTTAAGCATCTGTCCGGAGTGATCCAGAACGTCTTCAGTCAGGTGTGACCCCTTGATGTAGGTAAGTGCAGTTTTGCAGGCAAGGACAGGATCCAATGAAACCAGACGGACACAAAATCGGTGCCGTTGATCGAGTAGTAACCCCGGTCTCTATGCCAGGGTGTCCCTGCATCGATTCCCGGGCGTTTGACAAACATCGGGTCGTAAAAATGTTGCACGGACTGTCCAGCAAGCAGTTGTTTGGCGATTTCCGAAACGGGGGAGTGAATGGCTAATGCTGCAAATACCTCGTTGTAAAGCCAGCCCAGGAAACCATTGATCATGGCACCTCCCATGATCTGGGCAGACTGTTCGGTTTGACCTCGCTCCAGATAATCGGGGTTTGCCAGAAGATTCTCGACCGCCCCGCGCAGAGGCTCGATCCACGCTTCAGGCAACACATCTCTAAGTATCGCAACACCTTCCTGCGCTAGAGCGTTTCGTTCTTCACCTGTTACATTGCGTAGTGGCGCGACTGGCAAACCAAGATGATTCTGGAAGATTAAGCGGGCGCCTTCTCAACCATTAATTTTCATGATCGCTAGAGTTTGAGGACTCGCGCAGCTCAGTTCGGCCAGTGGAGTGAGTATCGAACCAGATCGGGTGCCCCACAGGATGGGCAGACGCCACGTCGCTTGCAGGGAAAAGCAAGCAGATGTTCGTGACGACAGCCATCGCACGTTACCCGAATGAAACAGTGTGCGAGGCGCCGCAGCGGACGTGCTTCCGGAACTTGTCGACGACGAAGGCAGGAAACGCCACTTAGTGTCTGCTCAATTCGTCGGTAAGCGTAGACAGGTGGTGCTCAATAATCGGGTAGAACGCAGTCTTTTCCTGCTCGTGGTAAGGATAGGAAGTATTAACGCTCTTTTGACGAGGAGACGAACGTATCACTGTGGTTCAATGTGGCTGGATATTGGTTGAAAATGAGGCCGCGAAGTTAGGTTGATGATCGGGCCGTCGGCGGGCGGCACCTGGAGGATTTCGGCCTGGCTAAGTCGCTGCACGCCTGCATTAGACAAACGCAGATAGGTCAATTCACCCCTAACCTCTATAATGCCCGAAACAAGCACAGGTACGGCAACGTCTGGCACCAGCGCCAGGGATGCTGAAGCCCCGTCTGCGTTGACCAGCATATAGCCGTACTTCAACCCTGCTTCATTGGTGACCACCAGCATGGGCGGTATGCCACCAGTCAAACACATAGCCGCACAAGCCCTATGGACCTTTCCAGCACCAGGCTTCATAACTCCCAGATAACACTTCGAGTCAGCAATTTCCCCGTGCATGGTGACCACCTTTCCAATGCGTGGCACGGGAGTGGGAATTACTTCATCGGGCGAAACTATTTGTACGTCTTCGGTTTCATAAACCTCTAACATTGCCCATCCACCTCGGTCGATGGGTGCACCGTGTATCGCGACATGCTGGCCGTCGAAAGCGGCGACCACCTCATCTGCAGATTTTTTCCCGGGTTGGACAAGCAGAACTGAACGTCCATTAGCAAGGTGTAATACAGGATAGGGGTCGACGAGCAACAAGCCAGTGGTCGTTATTCGGCTACTAGGATCCCAACTACCTTTTCCCGCGCCACGTTGAGACGTACCGAGCCAGGCGCCAACCGCCATGACAATTACAACAATAACGGCGACACCGCTACCAACGAAACGCTTGGTAGCGGCTGAGGCAGGTAAGTATCCGACAAAAAAATCGTTTTTCATTGTGCTACCTCGATCAAAGTGATCGGACGTGCGGTGCCATCTGCTAGGGCTTTGGTGGACAACATCAGCTGGTCACCTTCGAGGCGTAAATCGTAGGTTGCTATCTTTTCGGTGAACGGAGCTGGAGAGCGCCCATCTTCCGGCTGGTATTGGAAACCATGCCAGGGGCATGTGATGCAACCATCGATGACGCGGCCCTCACCCAAAGGTCCGTTCTGATGCTTGCATACATTGGCAACGGCAGCCAGTTTGCAACGTTCGTAGCGGAAGATGGCGACGCGTTCATCGCCTGCTATTTGTACCGTTACCGCACCGTTATCTGGTATGTCTCTCCAACTACCAACACTCACCCATTCATCGTGGTCGACAGAAACATCCGCGCGCCAGCTTTTTAACGCGGCGGCAAGATGTAGGATTGCGACCGACCCTACGCTGGTTAATAACAGTGTCGCGCTAAATCCGGTGTTAGTATTTTGCACCGGCCCCGTGGCGATGTGCACGATAAGCAACGCATAAGCGACGTACACAGTCATATGCAGCGCTTTCCAGAACGGCGCGCCAAGATTGGTATTCCAGTAATCGTGGCTGGTCGCTGCCATTAACAAAAAGATGAACAGCGCCACCGCACCAAACTGCTGAAACGGGAAGTCGGCGATCGTTGAAAAGCTGCCCGGTGATGAGAATATAGACAAGAAAGGACTTTCCACGCCGTAGCTGTGGTACCAAATGGTCGCTAAAATCGCGTGTGCGAAGGCAACGACAAACATCGATACACCCAAGTGACGCCGGTTGTAGAGCAGCGGCAGGAAGCG
>JAQWQN010000212.1 GCA_029244465.1 Pseudomonadales bacterium | reverse complement strand
TTATAAATCTCGGGTCTAGCCAACGCTCGACCGCGTCGAGTTCCCACCCAAGAGATAGATGCTCCTTGGATACCTTTGACAACGGGAGCCACACGCCGTTGTAAGCAACCGGGAAGCCGTTGTCGTTGAAGGTATAGCCGTACGTGCGGCTGAGACCAGCGTCTTCCTCGAAATCGCCAATGTATGAGAGCCATGGGACGTCGATGGACACCTGTTCTCGCAGATGTTGCTGACACGACGCTATGTGGTTACCCAGATCCCAGTCCGGAATTGCGCGTTCGTCCTTAGTCAGACCGCCCGGCAAGTGGAGTCCGTTCGTTGTCTCCAGAAAGAACACTTCAGTCTCTTCCTTTTCCCGCACGAGCACCGCCCGTGTTGTCGTTAAGTCTCGCTGGCTATGGACGGCAATTAATTTCCGGCCTTCATCGCTTAAGGCATCTGCCACGTCGTCGTGATAGAGGTAGTATCCGGTTGCGGGAGGGTAAGAGGCGGCGGCATATTTGTTGAAGAGACCAACGCGGTGGTTGTTTGAGCGATTGGGGGCTGCGCGATGCCACAAATGCATGTTCATCAACAAAAGGTCGCCGCGCTTAAGTCCGGGGTCGATAAAGTCGGCCTCTGTTGGGCGAATCGCGGGGTCAACTTCCAAGCATGGTGTTCCGCCTTTGTGAACTCGGTCGGTTCGATGGGAGCCGGGTGCCACGTAAAGTGGGCCTGTGGTCTCATCAAAGTCACAAAACGGCACGATGGTAAAAAGCCAGTGCATCGAACTGCCGACTGGACGCCAACGCTTGTAATCGTGGTGGGGTGGTAAACCCGCGCCCTCAGGCGTGCGGTCGTAAATGACGTAAGCCGTGAGGACCGGGTCGTCATCAAGTATGTCTCTGGCAGCACCAACGATGTCCTTGTGCTCAATAATGAACGCTAAATCTGGATCTCGAGCAGATTGTGCCGCGAGTGTGTAGCGGCCAGGTGCTGGGTAGACAGGTGCGTTTGGGTCGAGGGTGCCGTCTAATGGTGGGTTGTTGGCGACACCACGTTCGAGGCGATGGATTTCTTCATTAGTGATAGCCCCTTTCAGAATTAGATAACCCTGTTCGTTGTACTGTTGCATTTGTGCCTGATCGAGCATGTGCCTGCCTTTTCCCAATATTGCTCCAGTTCTGAACGATACTGCGGATTTGACTTGCGGGCTAGCCTCAAGCTTTCGCAGGGTTCTTTGGCACGGCTAGGAAGTTTGGCTAGACTCTGTCTCTTTGGGTGAACTAAATTGCAGCTTGAGGAGCTTTTGGGATTGCTTGATCTCGAACAGGTCGAAGAGAATCTGTTCCGAGCGCTTCATCCGCAGGCTAGAGAGGGACGCCTCTACGGCGGGCAAATTATGGCGCAGGCGTTGGTCGCGGCTGCACGTACCGTCGATGAGCGGATTGTCCATTCAGTGCACGGCTACTTTCTGCGCCCAGGCGACCCCAAAGTCCCGGCGATCATCAAAGTCGAACGTCTGCGCGATGGGGGATCGTTCAGTAGTCGCCGAGTGGTGGTGGTTCAGCGCGGTGAGGCCATTTTCAACATGGACCTGTCCTTTCAGGCCGAAGAAACTGGGCTCGTGCACCAGGATCCGATGCCTGCTTTGGTCCCGCCCGAGCCGGAAAAAATACCGAAACACCTATTTGCAGGCGCCTTCCTGACCTGGCGGCATGAATTCCGCCGACTTCAATCTGATGAGCCGCAACCGCCAGAGCAATTTGTATGGTTCAAAACCAACGGCGAGGTTCCTGATGATCCGTTACTGCAGGCAAGCCTTCTTCTCTATGAATCCGATAACACACTTTTAGGCACGGCACGCCTCCCGCATCGAGGCAAATACGAGCGAGCAACAATGCAGGTGGCAAGTTTGGATCACGCCATGTGGTTTCATGGCTCTTTTGATCTATCTGAGTGGATGCTCTATGCCCAAGATTCTCCGAGTACCTCCCAGAGTCGTGGCTTAACGCGCGGGCGCATTTTTACTCAGGCGGGTCGTTTGGTGGCCAACACGATTCAGGAGGGCTTGATTCGAATCCGTTGAATGGGCAAGGTCAACGTTCGATAAATTACACAAGCACCAGTATGAAGCCTACCTCAGCTACTATCGTCCAGCGCCTGATCGTCACGGTCCTCACTATCGGTCTCGGCCTGTCGGCAAGCAACGGGTGGTCAAAAGATATCACTGAGTTCGCTGATGACGGCGTCGAACGCCTTTCTAAGTATCTACAGATAGATACGGTGAATCCGCCGGGTAACGAATCTCGAGGGGTGGAGTTTTTGGCGGCAATTCTTGATGAGGCCGGTATTGCCTATGAAACAGCCGAGTCCGCACCGGGGCGAGGGAACCTATGGGCAAAACTAGAAGCCTCAGGTGGCAACAAGGAACCCGGGCTTGTCCTGCTGCATCATATCGATGTTGTTCCAGCAAATCGTAAGTACTGGAGTTTTGAACCACTATCTGGTGAAGTTAAAGATGGCTTCGTCTATGGGCGTGGGGCGATAGACACAAAAGGCTTGGGCATAGCGCAGTTACAAGCGTTTCTTGCACTCCATGCATCGGGTAAACCGCTGAATCGGGATGTCTGGTTGATTGCGACAGCAGACGAGGAAGCGGGCGGTTTCTTCGGCGCCGGCTGGTTGATCGAGAATCGGCGTGAACTATTTAGTGATGTTGGCTACCTATTGAACGAAGGCGGTTCTGCACGCGCTTTTGGTGATACAACAGCTGTGTTGGTTGAAGTCACCCAAAAGGTCCCCCTGTGGCTCAGAGTAACGGCTCTCGGTACCCCTGGACACGGTTCAGCGCCCCGCGTCGAGACGTCTGTTACTAAAATGGTGAGAGCGTTGAAACGGATTAGCGAAACAGAATTTCCGGTAAGGGTCCTCCAGCCCGTAGCGGATATGTTCGAGGGCATTGCACCTTTTCAAACCGGTGAAGATAAGGAGGTGTTCGCCTCTATTGGGCACACGCACCCGAGTAATGACTATCTTACTGGGTTAAAACTGCGCAATCCTGGCGCGCATGCGCTCCTTCGTAACACCTGTTCGATCACGCGGCTCGAAGGTAGCTCGAAGATAAATGTGATTCCCGCTGAGGTTCATGCCGAACTTGATTGCCGTCTCTTACCCGATCAAAACCCAGAGGCCTTTCTCGCGGAGCTACAGACAATCATCAATGATGGCGATATCAGTATTGACAAAATCATGGGTTTTACGCCAGCTGTTAGTAAAACGGCCACACCGTTATATAAAGCCATCCAAAAGGTTTCGCGCCATTACTATGATGCTGAAGTGATCCCGACAGTCTCCGGTGGGTTTACTGACAGTCATTTCTTTCGAGATATTGGAGTAACAAGCTATGGATACTCACCGTTCGCTTTTACCGTTGCCGAGTTTTCTGGTGTGCATGGTAATGATGAGCGGGTATCAGTTCACAACATTGTGAACGGGGTGAAGATCTATTACGAATTGTTAGATGAATTCGCGACACGATAACCGAAGCGGCCGAATGAGATTATTGCAGACATGAACAATGACTTAACCCCGGTCGAGCACGAGCTTGATTTTAGCCCATTACATCGTGCAATGACGAAGTACATCGATGACGAAATTCTGTCATGCATGACGACGTTGGTACTTCGAGGAACGGACGTCCTCGATTTTAAGACGTATGGGTATATGGACCTCGAAACTCGTCAACCTTTGCGCACCGATGGCATTTTTCGCATGTACTCCAACACCAAGCTCGTGACGTCTGTCGCGTTGATGATGCTCTATGAACAAGGGCGATTTGGTCTCAACGACGAACTTGCCAAGTACATGCCCGAGTGGGGTGATATGCAGGTTCTCAAATTGGGTGCCAAGAACGCAGCCGATGTCGAGGCGCCGACAGAAGCGATTCGGATCAGACATTTATTGAGTCATAGCGCGGGCTTGAGCTATGGATTCATAGAGCCTGAGTCGGTTATCGATCAAGCCTATCTATCCGGTGGCTTAAATGTTTTGTCAAACAGTAGCCTGACTCTGGAGGAATTTTGTGCCAAAGCCGCCGCACTGCCGTTGGCCTACCAGCCGGGTAGTAGTTGGCGGTATTCCATCGCGACGGATGTGTGCGCTCGCCTGGTCGAAGTATTGTCTGGTCAGACTTTTGATGCATTCTTGGCGGCTCATATTTTCCAACCGCTGGGTATGGTGGACACGGATTTTTGGGTGCCACCTGAAAAGGCGGATCGTTTTACCACTATGTACGCGCCCGTCGATCTGCTGGATCCCATGAAGCCGGGCCTAAATAAGGCGGATGATGCACGAGCAGGTCAGTACAATACAAAACGCGCGTTTCTGAGTGGCGGTGGTGGGCTTGTCTCAACCATGAGTGATTACATGGCATTTATACGGATGATTGTGAATGCGGGCGAGTGGCGAGGCACTCGGATTCTGCAAGCCGCCACCTTAGACCTCATGCGAACCAATCAACTGGCGCGTGATGTTGGTGTCGCGTTTCCAATGTGGGCCATGCCGGGCACGGTTTTTGGTCTTGGGTTTGCGCTCAAAACGCGGGTGGGGCCTGATGAGCCAGCGGCAGCAATTGGCGAATACCACTGGGGTGGCATGGCTGGGACCCACAGTTGGATGGCGCCTAATGCTGGCATTACAGGCTTTTGTGGGACACAGAGAATGCCTGGCTTTTGGCATCCGTTCAGCCATGAGTTTAAAGCGCTGGCGTACCAGATCGCTAGTTAGGCTTGGCACCAAGCATCGACATTCTCGGGCTTGGACCACAGGGTACTGCGCTCAGCAAACCATGAGCCATTGGTGGCGTTTTACCGCAAGCTGTTTGGCTGTGAGCTTGAACGGGAGGTTGGCGATTTTCTTTGGCAACTGAGAGTGGGTGATAGCCTGTTAGACGTTATTTGGGGGTGAGCGATCTGGCGCAGACATGGATCATTTCTGTTTGCGTGGGGCAGATTGCGATGAGCAAACGTTGCTAGAAATATTCTCGGCATCAGGTGTTGAAGGTCAGGCTGCTGGCGATCTCTATGGTGCCCAGGGCGTACGACCTTCGATCTATTTTGCTGATCCGGAAGGTAATCGTGTTGAGCTCAAGCGCTCGAAGTGATCAGCGCGCGGAGTCGATCTCCCATAGAAATAAGAGACGTTATGACAAGTACCCAAGCTAACAGTTGAATCGGGAGTGCGAGGAAACTCCAGTTCAGAGCGTTTGTACCGATGGCTGTACCGACCAGGAAAAAATACGCTATCCCGTTAATCCGACCGATTTGGGAGGCACGTAATGCGCGCCCGGCTAGGACTTGAGAGTCGAGCGTGTATTGGATGAATGCCAGGGCGATGAGCGGCGCCAACCAGGGGTTGATCAGACCCAACTCGGCCAAAACCCAGGTAGAGATCGAAACATAGGTCGCGTCAGTTGCATGGTCGAGCAATCCTCCTAGCGGCGAGGCTTGATCGAATGCTCGCGCCAACTTGCCATCGACTACGTCGGAAATCACAACGATTGTGAAAACAGTCGTTGCCAGCAACCAATCGGCATTTAGCATAGCGAGCGCAGTAGCGGGAATTAGAGCTAGCCGGAGCGAAGTAACCAGGTTCGCCCACGTAAACCACGGTGTCATGTCGGCTAACGTGGAGAGAGTCGGTATAAAATGCCGCCATCGTCCATGAAGGTCTTACCTTTCTCACGCGCCATGTCGTACTTCTCTTGATAGCGTTGACCGATCCGGTTGATTAACCCAATCTCACTGATGGGGTGCGCTCGACCTCGATACAACTTGCCTGTGACGCTGATGACCACGTTGTTGTCTTCGGCGAGGTTCTCTGCCCAATTTGAAGTGGGATCAACAGCCGCAATGAAAAAGTCGTTGTCCAGAGATACACCCCATAGCGTTACTGAGTAAGACTCATTCGGATTTGTCTCTAGAAAAATATTGTCTTCATCATCGGTAAAGGTCCAATCTTGAGGCCAGCGTGATTCAATCCCATCTAATTTTCCCCCTGCAATGGGTCCAATAGGGCCGCTGCACGCGCACAGCAAGAACGCTGTTATTGCCATGGTGATCGCATTGCGCATGCTCGGCCTTTCGAATAAGAGTAAGGGTGCCTATGCTAGCGCTGGCATCGAAACGGTACCAGTAAAGAGATGTAATGGTTGATAGAAAAAATCAGAAAAATGAGGCCGATAAATGACTAGGAAATGGGTGGTAACGGGAGCGAACGGTAA
>JAQWQN010000229.1 GCA_029244465.1 Pseudomonadales bacterium | reverse complement strand
CAGCGCAGCTGCGCGAAAAATAGCACGTCCTTTGTTCATGCTTTCTTTCCATTCGAGGCGCGGCACCGAGTCGGCGACGATGCCGCCTCCAGCTTCGATATAGAGCTTGCCGTCTTTGATGACTGCGGTGCGGATAGCGATTGCGGTGTCCATATTGCCGTTCCACGCGAGGTAACCAACAGCACCGCCGTAGATGCCTCGTTTTACGGGTTCGAGTTCGTCGATGATTTCCATGGCACGAACTTTCGGAGCTCCGGATAGTGTGCCTACAGGTAGCGTGGCTCTTAGCAGGTCCATTGCGGAAAGACCTTGTTTGATTCGTCCTTCAACATTCGAAGAGATATGCATGACGTGGCTGTAGCGTTCAATCGCGAACTTTTCCGTAACCTCGACAGATCCGGTTTCTGCGACCTTGCCAACATCATTGCGACCGAGATCGATCAGCATCAGATGCTCAGCGATTTCTTTAGGATCTGCCAGAAGTTCCTCTTCAAGCGCCACGTCTTCCTCTTCTGTATATCCGCGTCGTCTGGTACCTGCTAAGGGACGATTCGTTATTTTACCGTCCTCGAGACGCGCCAATATCTCGGGTGAGGAGCTGACGATTTGAAACTCACCCAGATTCATAAAGTACATATAGGGCGAAGGATTCAGACTTCGAAGTGCTCGATAGAGATTGATGGAGGGTGAGGTAAAGGGTATCGACATTCGTTGCGCGAGTACAACTTGCATCGCGTCTCCCGCTTTCGTGTATTCCTTAATTCTTTCAACGGCGGCTTTGAAGGCGGCTTCACCAAATTCCGAGATGAAGTCAGATTCTTCGATCTTTTGGTTTGCTTGGGACGAGGGAACGTTGGGCGGTGCAGCGTTGGCAAGTTTGCGGGCTCGAGCGGCGAGCTTTTCTTTTGCTGCTTGTTCTGCGCCGTCACTGTCAGGGTCGATGAGCGAGACGAGTTGCATACGACCTTTGACGATGTCGAAGATAACAACTTCTTCGCTCACCATCAGCATGATGTCGGGCGTACCCATAGCATCTGGTGGCGCCGAGTCTTGCAGACGTTTTTCTACATAGCGAACGGTGTCATAACCGAAGTAGCCGACCAAGCCGCCGTAGAATCTTGGCAGAGAGTCATCGTGTCTAACTTCAAAGCGTGCTTGGAATTGCTCGATAAACAGCAAAGGGTCGTCTGTTTGCACTGATTCAATGATTTCCCCGTCATGGCTCACGGTTATGGATTGTCCCCTTACCTTAAGTACGGTGCGAGCAGGTAGGCCGATGATTGAATAGCGCCCCCACTTCTCCCCACCTTGGGAGCTTTCAAGTAAGTATGAATAGGGTCCGTCGGCGAGTTTTAGATAAACGGACAGTGGCGTGTCAAGATCTGCGAGCGTTTCATAGACTACAGGAACGCGTTTATACGTTGGATTTGAATCAGTCATGTCTAGCCTTAGGGGAGAGTTCAGGAAAGCGTGATTGGGGTAGGCACGGGCGTGCCAAACGATTTGCTATCGCCATCCACCGCTAAAGCAGCACAGTCGGATTGTCAAAATCATGTCCAACATAACGTGTCTTCTATTGTCCGTTTGTGTTCTGACAAGTCTGAGCGGCAAAGGTTAGCATGGGCTAGACACTTTGTGGAGTGCGCGGTTTGTGTTCTAAAGTAGCTCGCCGAAATAATCGATGACCGCATCTGCCCCGAGCGTTTCGACATTGATGCCGTGATTGTAGCCATCGCGCATGCAGACGACTGGAATTTTGGCGGCCTGTGCTGCTTTGACATCAGTGTCTGAATCTCCGACAAACAACGCGTTATCTTTGCTGACTTCGAGCCGGTCCAGACAGAGATCGACCGGGTCTGGCGCGGGCTTAGGTTTTGCGGCCGAGTCGCCACAAACGACGGTGTCAAACCAATCGGCCATCTTCAGTTGTTCGAGTAATGGAACGCTTAAGGCCGTGAGCTTGTTGGTTACCACTGCTAGCTGCGATCCGCGGTTGCGCAGTTCGTTGAGCGTGGTTAAAACGCCCTCATATGGCGCGCTATAAGCGGACAGGTGGTTGGCGTAGTAGCCCAAGAAGGTAGCAACCATGTCCTCGAGTCCAACCGATTGTGATTGTTTGTGGTAGATGAGAGATTCGTTGACCAGCGCTCGCACCCCATGTCCTATCCAGTGTCGAGTCAAACTAACGTCTACCTCATCGAATCCATGCCGCATTAGGGTGTGATTGAGGGCGATGTGGATGTCTGGGACTGTATCGACCAAGGTACCGTCCAAATCGAAAAGGTAAGCACCGTAGGTTCGGTGCCAGTTGTTTTCTACCATGCGTTAGGTGGTGCCAGAATTGATCGCGTTGCGCAGGTCGGTGATGGTTTTGCTGTAATCATCCGTGCCGAAGATTGCGGTACCGGCAACAAAAGTGTCGGCACCTGCTGCCGCTACGGCAGCTATATTGCTTACTTTGACGCCGCCATCGATTTGCAGCCGTATGTCACGCCCACTGACATCGATGAGTTCTCGTGCGTGGGAGAGCTTAGCAAGGGATGACTCGATAAAGGATTGGCCACCAAAACCGGGGTTTACCGACATGACCAGGATGAGGTCGACTAGGTGAATGACTTCTTCGAGAATATCTAAGGGCGTGGCAGGATTAAATACGAGACCAACCTTGGCACCGCTTTCCGCAATGAGACTCAAGGTGCGGTGTAGGTGTTCGGTAGATTCCGGATGGATCGTGATGTAGTCAGCGCCCGCTGCTGCGAAGTCGCCGATGAGACGATCAACTGGCTTCACCATTAAGTGCACATCGACAATGGCATCGATACCGGCTTTGCGCAGTGATTCAAGTACTAACGGACCGATACTCAGATTCGGTACGTAGTGATTGTCCATGACGTCGAAATGAATGGTGTCTGCGCCCGCAGATAAGACAGCGCGGACCTCATCGCCGAGGCAAGAAAAGTCGGCGGCTAAAATCGAAGGTGAGATCCAGGCTTCCATAGATGCGGATTGTACGCACCTTACTGAGCGAGGTCTTAGTTTTGTTGCTGAACTGGGGCATCACAGATTTGGAAATTTGGACAACGCTAGTGATCGGTTCCTGCAGACAAAGTCAGCCTACCTAGAAACGCACTAGAGAAATACGGTCAGCCCAGATTGTCCGGTTTAAATGTGCTAGGTATTGAGCGCGTTGTATTGTTCCGCGGTGCCAATATCGACCCAGGTGCCTTCGAAGAGACTCGCACGTAGGCGCCCTTGGCTGAGTAGACTGAAATAAGTATCCCGCAGCGAGAAGGATCCATCCGGTTGATCGTACAGCAGCTCTGGTCGCAGTACTGCGATGCCGCAGTAGACGTAGTGCGTGCCGCGGGCGGTAACGCGGCCGTCATCGTACTCAAAGTCGCCGTGGTCCCGCCATATTGGGGTTGGAGTGAGTACGATGTGTGCCGGTGCTTGGTTGTCGGGCTGAGCGGGTAGCCTGGCAAAATTGAAATCGGTCCAGATATCACCGTTTAGAATTGCAAAAGGATCGTCCCCTAAAAGTGGGAGCGCGTGTTTAATGCCGCCGCCAGTTTCTAATAAGGCAGACTCATGGCTGTAGGCGATTGATACCCCGAGCTCGTGCCCCGAGCCCAGGTGATTTTCGATCTGCTCACCGAGATGATGTAGATTGATAACGAGGTCTCGAATGCCTGCCTGAGCGAGAGCACGAATTTGCCATTCTATGAGCGGCTTGCCCTTAACGGCTAGCATCGGCTTTGGTGTGTGGTCGGTCAACGGTGCCAAGCGTGTCCCTCTACCCGCGGCTAGGATCATTGCTTTCATGACGTTCTCCCCGGGGCTCCGTCCTGCTTTCATTAGCGATTCGCGATTCAGCTGGCGCAATGCACCTCATCAGTTGCAATTTAAGGGCCGCAAGCTCAGGGAATCGAGACATCGACGTCACCATGCGTTTAAGCAACGGTACAATATGAATCAGATGCGTTGATTTTTGGTCACGAAGGTGTAGCCGCGCGAAAATTCCGATGGCTTTCAATTGGCGTTGGTAAGCGGTGAAATCTAGCATCCGTCGAGTTTCTTCCTTAGTGAAGGTCTGCAGCCGATCTGTGCCTGTGAGGAAGTAATCCAGCCACTGGTCTATTTCTTGTTCGCTGAAGGTGTAGTAGCAATCGTGTAGCAGTGAGGCTAGGTCATATAAGCAGGGACCAACGAGGGCATCTTGGAAATCAACAATACCTAATCTATGTTGGTTATAGAGTAGATTTCGGCAATGGTAGTCCCTGTGAACGCAACTTTTTGGTTGTCTTTGAGTAACAGCGACCAGTAAGTCAAAACTGGCAACGAAGGTGGTCGCTACGTCGTCGGCGGGTTCCAGCGCAATGAGTTTTTGTGTGAACCATTCTGTAAATAGATTGAGTTCCATGTGTAGCCGATCTTGCTGGTAGAGTTCGATTGCGTCGTCACGAATTGGCTCGATAATGTGCAACATATCAATTGCAGATCTAATTGCATCTCCTCGGGCGCTTGTGGCGTAAACCGTTGCGAAATCCCGTTGCCCTAAATCAGACAAGACGAATAGGCCTAGAGCTGAGTTGCGGCGCACAATTTCAGGCACGGGCACATCATGTTGAATAAGAATCGTCTGAATCGCGACGAACAAATCATTCCGCTCCAATTCTGGCGGGCTTACCATGAGAATAAAGGATTGCTCAGACTGCGCACTAGTGGCGCGATAGAAATGGCGGTGGCTGGCTTCGACTTTCAGCGGACTAAGTTGATAGTCCACGGCAAAAAGCTCGGCCAGGTGGGTCCGACACCAATTTTGTTGCTCTACTGATAAGAATATTTGTTGCACGTTGTCATTATAACGGGCGAAGCAAACCTTTATCATTGGGAGATGTTCCTTTGTTCGCACTACACCAAAACCCTAACAGCGGTTGGGCTGGCTTTGCTCGGACTTGCGCCTACCTCTGTTTTGGCTCAGGAGGGTGGTCGGTCTGATCCTGTGATTTGCTTGCCCAATGCATCTGGTGATGGTTGGAATTGCCGCAAAGATGATGGCGCGCGTCCGGATGTCAAGCGTGTCGCGGAGCGTTCAGCTCAAGGTCGTGCGGTCGAAGCAGCGCGCAAGAAACGCAACCAAGAAGAACAAACGCGCCGCACTGCAACCGAGCAAGGCGACCGCGATGAACCCGATGGCATAGAATCCGTCGCAAGTCCCGGCCTCAAGGCACGACCTGCAACGTCAATGATGGGTGACGATCCGGCCGACTGGTATCAGGAAAGCCAGCCTCGCCCAACAGACAATCAACACCAGCTAAAGCAAGACCTGTCGGCGTCCTATTTTGTTGTCAGCGAAACCACGGGGCTGGACAAGTGCGAGGGTGCATATGTAACCCGCGAATACCCGCACGCGGTTGGTGCGCCAAATGATTCGTTTGTCGTAACCGCGCAAGCGGATCGTTTGAGCTCAATTATCGATAAATCGGTTTCACTGGTCGGAAACGTAACGATTGAACAAGGTAACCGCTTGATTCATGCGAGCCAAGCTGAGCTTGACCAAGAAACGATGATTGCGGTTTTTCCGCAAGGGCTGGTGATGGATCAGCCCGGGATGGTCATGCAAGGTGCTAGCGCACGTGTTGATCTCGGTTCGGACGAAGCAGACCTGGATGACGTGCAGTTTTTATTGACTGATATCGGGATGCGCGGTGCGGCGAGAGAGCTGGAGCAAACTACAAATGGCGACTTGTTGCTCGATAACAATCAGTTTACACGTTGTGAACCAGGGAATGACGGGTGGCGTCTGGACGCCTCTTCCTTGCTGATTGAGAAAGATGACGTCTTCGGCACAGCACGTAATGCGGTTTTGCGGATGAAGTCAGTGCCGGTGTTCTACACACCGTATTTAAAATTCCCCATAACGGGCGACCGTGTCTCCGGCCTTTTGTTTCCCAACCTGAGCTACTCCGATGAAGATGGGGTCGACGTGTCTGTGCCGTATTACCTTAACTTGGCGCGCAATTATGATGCGACGGTAATTCCCAGGTACATCAGCAAACGCGGCGCGAGCCTAG
>JAQWQN010000210.1 GCA_029244465.1 Pseudomonadales bacterium | reverse complement strand
ACCGAAGCACGAGTAAACCTTACCTTCACGTTGGGTTACTGGGTGAGGTTGTTTTGGGTCGCTACCGATTATTTCTAAATCTTGAGAACCTCTTGAATGTGCGCCAGACCAGAGAGGATGCATTGCTGCACCCGAACCGGAGGCCAGACGGCGGGTGGACTGTCGATGCCTGGGCGCCCTTGGAAGGGTTTATCGCGAATGCTGGCATTCGTGTGTTCCTCGGGCGTTGATCCTGTTGGATGTGACATCGAGGGGGTGTCAGACCGCGGCGACAAGTGATCGGTTGTTGTCCGGGCGATGCGTGATCACCAAGTTTGGGCGAACCTGACAATGGTGGGTTGGCTCTGGGTTCGACGCGAGGAAAATTTACGGGCGTCTAACGGCGTTGATTTCTTACAAAATCTCGTCCGCAAATTCGCTCAATCCACCTACTTCCAAAGCAGTCCGCTTGGCCCTTGTCATGTCGTAGTGCAAACGGGAAACGATACGCTGTGCGTACAGGCCGCCACCGGCCTGGATGTTGGTGACCGCGTTCCAACCGCCATAGGCGTCCGCCGTAAAGTCTCTGATCGCGTGGAACAGTTTGGCACGATAGAGTCCGTCTACAGATTGCATCGTACCCATATATTTGCGGGCTAGATGCCCCACCGACTGATTCTCGAAATCTGCGATGCCAGGTGCAGTCAGGATTGATCCGCCGCCAATATCGTGCAAGTGACGCACCATTAACGACCAGTTGGCTGCACCGTGATATTTGCCAGCGTTGGTGTACAGCTCGTCAGGAAAGGCAACACCGTCTGCGGTGACTTGACAATTCTCTACAGCGGCTTCCAGGGTGGAGCGAACCAGCGTTGAGTTGATCAGCATTTCAGATATTTTCTCGCGGATGTGTCCGGTCTTCTCCAAGCCATTGGCTTCAGCGATGAGCTGTGCAAATCCGGTCAATGCATCGTAGCTGCGCACCATGGCGGCAAGACCGCCAAGGCGTTCCCAGAGTCCAAGTGAGTGGGCAAACATGCCAGCGAATTCAGCGTGTCCATCCAAGAACACCCGCTCAGTGGGTACAAAAACATCGTCAAATATGACAAACCCTTCCGGTGTGTGCTGTTGTCCGGAGATGGGAAAATCTCGGGTGTCTTCATGGCGCGGGGCGTACGTTGTGTTGATGATTTTCACGCCGGTTGCATTGACGGGTACCATGCAGGCTACGGCATAGTCTTCTTCGCCTGCCTTCATGGCTTTGGTAGGAATGGTCATCAATTCGTGGCCCATGGACGCCGCCGAGATATGCAGTTTTGCGCCACGAATGACAATGCCGTCTTGCCGTCGCTCGACGACGCGGACGAACTGATCTGGATCGTCTTGGTTAGAGGGTCGGCGAGAACGATCGCCCTTGGCATCGGTAATGCATTGGGTGATGCGCAGGTCCTTTGCCTGTACCTCGTCTACGTATGCACGAATTCGAGCGGCATTTTCTGGCAATGATTCTTCGATACGATCTGCCGCGGTCAGCAGTGTCATCACAGACGCATAGGTTACGTGGGTGAGGAGATCGACGGTTTCATGCAGCTCGACTTGTTCTCTCAGCTCCTCTGCGGAACTGGGCACTTTCATGAATTCACCGACCGCGCCAGCGTCTGGCTTGTAGAATCGGTCGTAACCCGAAGCCGCTGAGTCGACTGTGATGCCCAAGATCGGATGCTCGGCGACGTTGGCTACCGGTTCCCCCTCGAAAAAAGTTTCACGACCGTCGTTTAGTGATTGTCGATACTCAGCGCCTGTCATCATGGTGACGTTCCTCCGGATTTTCTACCAAGCTACCATATTACTGAGACAGGAATCTGACTATTGATTTACTGCAAAAGCCGCAAGTGATACGACAGATTCTCCTCCAGTCACTACTGAAGCGAGTCCATGCGTCAGACAAAATTTCGTTGACTTGCTGCTGTGCTCTTACAGGCAGCGGCAAACGAACAGAAATGCTTCAACCCGCATCAACTCAGCAATCATGAGCGAGCCGTTGAATCTGGAATCATTGTGGCTGCGACTGATAGGGTGCCAGAGGATTGGCCAGTGCGTGGTGTCATTAACTGCGCGATTCGATTTGAGGTCCGTATGCCGACTAGCCGGGACGCTTGCTAATGGCAGGGACCGTGCGCAGCTCGGCTTTATTACCAATGCCCAACGAGAATTGCATCGTGGTTTTGCCGTTGCATCTACGGACGTTGCATCTACGGACGTTGCATCTACCGACACTGGGCACGAAGGCCAGGATCCAAAGTATGCAACGCGGGCGGCCAATGGACTTACCCCGAGGCGATCACTAGTATCAGCGCATGCAAAAATTAGTGAGCTATTTCGCGCTCAGCATTGTCTTTATCTGGTTCATGTTTGGTGGCGTGACACATTTCACCAGTCCGGACTTCTTTGTGGCCATTATGCCGCCGTATTTGCCATGGCATTTGGAGATTGTGTACGTCAGTGGTGGGCTCGAGATTTTGTTGGCAGGCCTGCTCGTACCGCCTAGAACAAGACAACTCGCTGGCAACCTGTTGATCTTGCTAACTGTCTTGGTGACCCCGGCGAATATTCATATGTGGATGAATCCGGATCTGTTTCCTGACGTAGGACCGCTCTTTTTGTCACTGCGTCTAGTTTTACAGGTCATCTTGCTGATCGTGATTTGGTGGAGCACCAGGGCCGTGCGGTGGCGGTCGTAACACTTGCCTTGCGACATTATGCGAGATCCGCTTGGACTTAGTTCGCGCTACCTGGGCACTGGTCGAAGGCCTATCGTTGGTTTTGGCAGTAATGTTGTGGACCGGGATGACCGCTTTGACGATTCGCCAGCGGCGCGTTAAGCAACGGCCACCAGACAGGTGACCTCGGAGACTGAAACGACGGCTTTGCAGCGTCGTGTCGACAGATGCGCAGGCGTAGGGTCGCTCGCTGTCGCTGCTGCTGGAGGATGTCCACTTTCGTTATCATGTTGGCGCGAACAGGCTGTGTCTGGTCAGTGGATCGTCTTACTCCCCGACGCTCAAGAGGCGCAACCGCGAGTTCGATGGGCCTGGGCTAGCTTGAGGTGCTTTTTCGGTAGCGGTGATGTCAGTGAGTAGAGCCCACGGTCAAGTCTTGCTCTTTGCTTTGATGGCCGGGGTTGCCGGTTGTGGTGAAGAATCAGGTTCGGTGCGGCAGAGCCCTGGATCACAGGTGGCTCAAGCGTATGTCGGCTCTAGTGCGTGCGCTGAGTGTCACGCTGAACAATATGGTCTTTGGACGGGATCGCACCATCAGATGGCGATGCAACCGGTTTCAGCGGAATCTGTACTTGGCGATTTTAGCGATGCGCAATTTGATTATGCCGGTACAACGTCAACCTTCACTCACGGTGATTCGGGCTTTAGTGTCCGCACAGATGATGCGAACGGTCAATTAGCAGATTTTGCTGTGCGCTATACGTTTGGCGTAGAGCCACTGCAGCAATATCTACTCGAAGGTCCTGGCGGTCGTTTGCAAGCCTTGGCTGTTTCGTGGGATAGCCGGTCTAAAGCAGAGGGTGGTGAGGCTTGGTTTCATCTACACCCAGATGAGTCCGTGAATCACGATGACGTTCTGCATTGGTCGCAACCTGCTGCTAACTGGAACTTCATGTGTGCAGATTGCCACTCTACGGGTATAGAGAAAAACTACGATGCCGCATCGCGAACCTACAACACCAAGTTTGCAGAAGTCAGCGTAGGCTGTGAAGCCTGCCACGGCCAAGGTGCACGTCATGTGTCGTGGGCGCAAAGTGGCGCAGTCGATGGCGCGCAAATCATTCGGATGACAAGTCAACAGGAACAGATGAATACCTGTGCGCAATGTCATAGTCGACGGAGTCAGTTACGAGATGGTTTTACCGCCGAACAGGATCTGTTTGATTACTACCTGCCGGTACTTTTAGAAGAGGGTTTGTATCACCCGGATGGGCAAATTCTTGAAGAGGTTTATGTCTACGGATCGTATACGCAGAGCAAGATGCATGAGCAGGGCGTGACGTGTGGCAATTGTCACGAACCACATTCGAACCGATTGCGGATTGAAGGTAACGGCCTATGCACTCAGTGCCACAACCCCGGCGGTCGGCCAGATTTTCCGACGCTGCGTCGGTTAGATTACGAAAGCGGTGAACACCACTTTCACGCCCAGACGGCGGCTAGTCCGGGTTGTGTGTCTTGTCACATGACCGATAAGACTTACATGGTTATTGATGACCGTCGTGACCATAGCTTCCGCATCCCACGCCCAGACCTGTCGGTTGGTTTGAACACGCCCAACGCCTGTAATGATTGTCATGCCGATCAAACAGCGCAGTGGGCTGCGGCGCGCATCCAGGATTGGTATGCCGGTAATCCGCCTGATCATTTTGCACCAATCTTTGCGGCTGCGCGGCGATCGGAACCTGCGGTCGAAGTGGCAATAACGAAGATTGCAATGGATCGCTCACAACCAGCTATTGTGCGCGCAACGGCACAGTCGCTGCTGGTGAGTTATGAATTATATGGTTCGTCTGCAGCGATTGAACAAGGCTTGCGTGATCCGCACCCGTTAGTGCGGATAGGGGCACTAAGGGGTGCGCAGCGGTGGGCCGCTGGCGCGCGTTGGCAGCTCACGAAACACCTGCTAGAGGACGAGACCCTTGCGGTGCGTATTGAGGCGGTACGCGGTTTGGTAAGTGCCGTGCCCGCCTTGAGTGAGGCTGAGCGAAAGGCGTTGCGCCCATACTTAGAGAAATATTTGCGGTCGCTTTCTTTCAACGCTGACGCGCCCGAAGGTCAGTCAGAGTTGGCAAGAGTCTATATGGCTTTGCAGGACACAACGGCCGCCGAAGATGCTCTAAAGACAAGTCTGCAGCTCAATCCGAAATGGGTGCCTGGACTCGTTAATCTGGCCGATCTCTATCGCGGCACCGGTCGTGACGACAAGGGCGGGGCGCTCTTGGATCAAGCACTGAGGTTGACGCCAGAATCGTCGGATGTGTTGCTAAGTAAGGCCTTGTGGTTGGTGCGCCAAGGTGATTCGGCAGCCAGTTTGCCGTTATTGGAGCGGGCTTGGCGGCTCACTCCAGAAATATCTCGATATGCTTATGTCTATGCTGTGGCGCTGCATTCCGCAGGACGTTCACGGGACGCTTTGGTGGTTATGGATGCGGCATTGGTGTTGCGTCCTGATGAGCAATTGCGACAAGCCGCATACGGGATAGCCCGTGATGCGCGCTTAGACAAAAAAATGCAGCAGTACAGTCGGGTTTTGCAGGATCGTTGACTGGCTAAATTGGTCTGCGAAACCGCGTGGATAGACGTCGGTATTCAACCCGGTCGAATTAATGAGCCGTGAGGATATCGGCGCTTTGCTGGTACAAATTGATGGCTAGTTCGTGGGCGTTAGTTTCTGAGCGCGGTTATCCGCGGCTGTGGCGAAGTTGCGTTGAGTTGGCAGCCTACCTAGCCGAAAATCACGGCGGGCCAGTAGCAACCTGTTTTCGTCGTTTTGTGTGGGAGGGTACGAGCGTTTGT
>JAQWQN010000208.1 GCA_029244465.1 Pseudomonadales bacterium | reverse complement strand
TTGCAGGGGTGCACTACATTCTAGTCAACATCATGCTTGGCTTCGCCATGGGACTGTTTGTCATGTGGCAGTTGTCGCGTATTTAAACGCTGGTGGCATGGATTCTTCCGAGGCGCTGCAAACCGCCATCGCTTCGTCTTTGGCGATGTTCGGCGTGACCTTGACCTTTCTCACGCTCGCCTGGAAGCACCTGCCTAAAGATGAAGCCTCACGCCTCGATCGTGCCCGAGCCCTTGGTGAGGAGATTGTCGAAGCCAAAGGCTAAGCTCGGATGGGCTTAGCCTTTATCCCCTGGCGCGCGGATAATGAACACGGATTTCTGTTCAGCGACTTTCGCCCAAGACTTTCCGGTTTCATCAACCGTCATCAGAAAATCGACTTCTGCTGCGATGGTCTCAGGAGTCATGAACAATGCTTTATCGGTGCGCTGTGCCTCCGGGATGATGGCCGTATCGATACCGCCGGGGCAGATTGCGTTGATACGGATACCTCGCTTAGCGAGCGTTGGCCCCAGGCTGCGTACCAATCCGACAACAGCGTGCTTGCTCATGGCGTACAGTGGATCAATATCATAGGGGGTGATTCCAGCAAGGGATGCGGTCACCACAATGGCGCTGCCGCCAGCCATTTTCGGCAATAACGCTTCGAGGCCAAATACGACGCCGTCCACATTCACCCCCATCATTCGTCGATAGCGGTCATGTTGCATCGCTTCGAATTGGTAGTCACTCAACGGTGCATTTGGGGGGGCGATTTGAATGCCGGCGTTGAGGTGGACGCGCGTTGGTGGCTCGATCTGAGCGGCGACCGTGTGCCAGTCCTCGCTTCGGCTCACATCGCAGGCGATAAATTTAGCGCCAGTTTCTGCTGCTAATGCCGACCCCGCATCCTGATCGATATCGAGGGCGATGACCTCATCGCCCGCGTTGCGTGCCCGAATAACCGTTGCTCGACCAATACCAGAGGATGCACCGGTCACTACCCATCTGTTCATATCTGTTCCCTTAATTTGTATTTGAGGACTTTGCCCATTGCATTTCTCGGCAGAGTGTTAAAATAAAGTACGTCTCGCGGATGTTTGTAGCGCGCCAGTCTGCCTTCAAAGCGCGCTAACAATTCTTTTTTTTCTAAGTTCTGTCCCGTTCGCAACACCACGCAAGCGACAGTTGTTTCCCCCCATTGCTCATCCGGTCGACCGATGACAGCGTATTCGAGCAACTCCGGCAGATCGGCGAGAACGTTTTCAAGCTCTGCAGGATAGATATTTTCGCCACCAGAAATGATGACGTCTTTTTTACGATCATCGATGTAATAGTACCCTTGATCATCAACGTGCCCGATGTCACCGGTTCGAAACCAATCGCCATTGAATGCGGCTTTTGTGAGGCCCGGTTCGTTGAGGTACTCACTAAAAAGATTGGGCCCGCGAATCTCGATTTCGCCCGGTTCAGTGGCCGCAACGAGATTTCCGTCGTCGTCGACGATCCGCGCTTCACAGTGAATCGCGGGTTTACCCACTGCGCCAAGCTTAGTCTGTGTTTCTGCGATCGGTAAGCAAATTGCAACGGGTGCGCTTTCTGTCATGCCATAGATTTGGGTGGCGGGGACGCCCCGGTCGTGCCATGCAGTTAGCAGAGCATTAGGCACGGTAGAAGAGCCAGTGCCTACGACACGGATGCAGGAAAGGTCGGTCTTGTTCCACAACGGATGACTGACCAATGCCTGAATGACCGCAGGCACAGCGAGGAACATGGTTGGCCGAATCTGTTGGATCGCCCGCAGCGTTGCGCCAGGTTCAAATCGATCCAGCAGGGTGACATGTGCCCCAATGTAGAATGCCGGTGAGGTTTGTATATTGATTCCGCCGGAATGAAACAGGGGTAGCACAGAAAGTACATGGTCCAAGGCGCACATTTCTTGGGCGTGTATCGCATTCAGTGCGTTGTAAAAAAGTGCATGTTGTTGATGCACAACGCCTTTAGGGTTTCCAGTTGTGCCCGATGTGTAAAGGAGCAGGACTGGATCGTCGAGAGAACCCTTTGATTGAAAGGGTCCTGCTGAAGCTGTTTGTAATGCAGCATCATATTCGACATCGAGTGAGAGTGTTTGCAAATCAACGTCTGCGACTATGCGGCCGACGGTCGCAGCAAACTCGCCGTCATAGACTAAGAATCGCGCCTTGCTGTGTTGCAGAATCCACAGATGTTCCGGTACAGCGAGCCGATTGTTGAGTGGCATGAGCAGGCACCTGGTGCGCGCGCAGGCGAATAGCAGGAAGAGTAATTCGCAAGAATTGAAGCCCAGGTAGGCGATTTGATCGCCCGGTTTGGCACCAAGTTCATCGACCAAGAGATGGCATCGTTGGGTCACCGCGGCTTCCATCTCTCGATATGTGTATGACTCGTCACCTAAGCTCAGAGCGGGGCGATTGCCTGCCCAGTTGGCGTTGTAGGTAATCCAGTCACCGATGCTATTCATGCTCGGGACACACCTGTCTGCGGGTGTCGCTAAAATTCGAAGGGATCATTTAAACTCTCGCTACCGAGGCGTTCAATACAAATGTCTGGCGTCCAAGGCAGCATAAGGGAGCCACATCTGGAATCACGGTAGAGGCGCTCAAGGCGCAACTGTTTAAATATGGAGCGGCCACCGCACACGCGGATCGCCTCGCTACAGATGTCGTTGGCATTCTCCATGACGGTGTACTGCGCGGCGTACGCGCGTAACCGCTCAGATTTGCTCGGTTGGTATTTGGCATCGATGATCGCTCTTTGAAAGAGCGCCGAGGTTTGCTCGAGTTTGATACGCATCCGCGCAACGGCGAACTGCTTAACTGGACTGTCCTTAGACGAGCCAGCGGCTGGACCGCCGGGGACTTCGCCTCTGAGGTACTGACACGTAAACTCAAACGCAGCGGTGGCAATCCCCATATACGTTGGGCACAGCGTCATAAACATATGCGGCCAGTCTTTCGCTGCTTGGAAGTACATGCCTGTAGGTAGCATTTCGCGTTCGGTCGGTACAAAAACTTGGTCAAACGCCAAATTGTTGGAGACTGTGCCACGCATTCCCAAAACGTCCCAGTCTCCAGAAACGCTAAAACCGGGGGCCTTGCCATCAACCGCCAAGTAGACCGTATTGCGCACAGTAGGCTTGTCTTCACCTGCCAAGGTGCAAAGGACGCCATAAAAGTCAGCATGTCCAGAAAGAGAAGCAAAGTGCTTGCGCCCGTTGACTAGATAACCGCCACTGACGGGTTCCGCCTCGGTACCGAAGGGCGCTTTACCGGCCGCAGCGGCGCTATTAGGTTCGGAAAATGGCTGCGCGAAGATATGTCCCGCATCGATTACACCGGCGTAGATATCACCTCTGCGTTTGTGATGGCGTTTTCGTTCGGCGTCATCCATCGGTAGATCATCGGCGAGGGGGCCACTCCAAAGCATTGACGATGTATGCATGTTGAAAGTCAGTGCCGTTGCACCACACCATTTGCCGAGTTCCGCTGAAATACGCATATAATCTGCATAGCTACAGCCGGTGCCACCGTGCTGCTCCGGGATGACTAGTGACAGAAAGCCGGCGTCGCGGAGATCATGGTAGTTCTCGCTTGGGAACTTTCCTGCTCGATCATATTCGGCGGCGCGGGGCAAAAATCGGTCTCTGCCCAGCTCCCGAGCGCGACCGATTAAATCAGCCAAGTTATACATTCGTTAAAAATTCTTTGATGGCCTGAGTGAAGGCGGATGGGGTTTCAATGTAGGCGAGGTGCCCTGCATTAGGCAGGCAGATGAATTCTGCGTTCGGTATTTCGGTGCTCATTTTGGCCATGGCTTTCGGCGGAGCGGTTTTGTCATGTTCAGCAGCAAGACACAGCGTAGGCTGCGTGATGCGCGCGAGATAGTCAGCTGCATTAAACGTCACCAAACACTCGATTACTTGCCGATATTGGTCTGCGGATATCGGCGACATCGTTGCTATGCCGGTCTCGATTGCCTCGCGTTTTGTGGTGTCAAAAAACATCGATTCAATGAGTGGTTTGGCAAAGTCTGCCGGCGTCTTGCCGAGATCGAGAGGTTCAAGGCGAGACTTGAGGAAATCGTCGTTCCATTGACTACCGGGTTTACCAAACACAGATGTGGTTTGGGCCAGCACTAACCTTGAGCAAATGCCGCCTTGCTGGAGCCAGGATTGCGCGATCATGCCGCCCAGCGAGTGACCAACTATGGCGTAGGGCTCTCTACCGAGGTCTTTAATAAGTGCATCGACGTGTTTTGCTAAGGAGGCGAAGGTCATAACCGAGACCGGGTCTGCATCACCATAACCCGGGGCGTCCCAAGCAACACACTGAAAGTACGTGGCCAATTGTGCGAATTGTTCGTCGAACGAATGCCTGTTGCCACCTAATCCGTGTAGGAAGATAACAAGTGGGCCTGCACCAACCGCTTTGTACGAAAGTGAAGCTATGCTAGTTCTCCCTGCAGCATGCCTTCGACAACAACCATTTCCTCGTCGAGTTGAATAGAGCAGCCTCGTAATGGCAGGTCGAAGTGGCCTTGTGTGTGGCGTCCTGCAATTTCGTTTGCACCAGTGGAGTACAGAAAGTTCCCGCCGAAAGCGCGTAGCTCGGTACCATTAAAGTCGTTTTTGTCATACATCGTCATTGCATCCCAACGTGCGCCGGTATTCATGCCCCAGCCCAGATGGCTTGCCGCGTACGCTTCTTTGTCACCCCATGCCTCGAAATAGGAGCGCATGAGGTCGGCGTCGACGCCTGAGCCTTCAATGTTGACGACGTAATCGTTGTCGATCTTCAGGGCGATGGGGGCATCTGCGTATCGCTTGAAGGTCAAATTTACGTCACCACGATCGAGCACGAGCGTGCCATTGACGGTTCCTGCGGCGGGAAAGCACAGGCACAGGCCGCCTGGCCAGTGGCTAATCAGTCCAGGCCGGGAAACGTATCCCCAGCCACCACCAACAACAGCGCCTTCTAGATTAACGGCGAGATCGGTACCTGCAGATGATGTGACCCGTAAACGATTGCCGCCTCTGAACAGCTTCATCCCAGCCTTGACCCTGGTTTCCAGTTCTTCCGTCGGTTCGACGCGTTCTAGTGCCTCGGGGTGTTCGTTGGAAACCATGAGTACCCGAGCACCACCTTGAAGAATCTGTGGAAGCTCTGCGGCGTGCAGCAGGCCCTCTACCGTGCAGTCGACGACAAACCCGGCGCAAGACAATGCCTGAACGATGGATGCAGACTGCTGAATCACCTCCGTAGCACCGGTTGACCGGATCGGTACTGGTGCTGTCTGGGCAGGTGTTGGCACGATGACGTGATAGGGCTTTGCGCCTAGCCGAATTAGTGCAAGTTCGGCAAGTTCGCGGTTGATTGAGCGGGATTGGGTTTCGGATAGGATAGCCACTTCCTCTCCGGCTTCAACCTTGCAGCGCGTAAACACGCGTTCAAAACATGCAATCCATTTGCCTTCGATCCGTTCTTGCAGCACAGTAATTCCTTGAAAAAAGTGTTTGTCCGAAACGACGCTGTGTTGATAGCGGTGTTCGGGATACGAACGGGTTAGTCTAACAGCGTGCGAACCAGTCGGGGAACAGTCTCCAAGACGACAGATTGCAATAGAAATAGATTAGGAGGCTAAACGCATGAGACGACGTGAATTCTTGGGGTCAACGGTTGTCGCTGCTGCCGCACTGGCACAGCCTCTGCGGGCGAATCAACCGACCGAGATTGTCTCCATGGATGC
>JAQWQN010000226.1 GCA_029244465.1 Pseudomonadales bacterium | reverse complement strand
CACCTAGATTTCTGGACAGCCAATTCGACCGAATTGCGTTTTTCTCTCGTCAGTGCGGGCGCGCAGGAGTCAGCCTACGCGCTTGCCGTGGCGACGGGTCAATGGGTGGCTGTGGATATTCCTTTGAACTACTTTTCCCCTGATGTTGACTTAAGCAACATCATTCAACTCAAGGTAGAAGGCAATGGGACGGTCTTTTTTGACAACTGGTATTTTGAATCTCAGGTACCTGTGGTGTCTGCGGCGACCTTGTCGGAATTACAAACGTCAGTATTTACGCCGGCATGTTCGGGCTGTCATGGTGGTGGTTCGCCGTCCCAGGGGCTGAGTTTAGAGGCGGATTTCACCTATGAATATACCGTGGGCGTCCGCAGCAGTGAGGTGCCCTCGTTAAATCTCGTCGAATCCGGCGATGCAGAAAACAGTTATCTCTACCAAAAAATCATTGGTACGAACAGTGTCGGCGGCCAGATGCCACTCGGGGGCCCTTACTTATCCGAAGAAGTCACTGATCAAGTTAAGCGTTGGATTGAAGCGGGCGCTCAGGACAATTGATACCAACGGTGTTTGGAGGTGACCTGGCTCCTCCAAACACGCCATAAAACACGCCATAAAACACGCCATAAATGAGGCTGACACCCTGCAGACTGATTAGCCTGTGCTGCTTACTGTTTGTATAGCGACAAACGTGTCGCGGTGAGATTGACGCTCTGGTCGTGGTAGAGAGATCACTATGAGGCTCGTGCGGCGGCGTTTGTCGGCGCGCGTTGCTTCAGATGCGCCAGAATGGTCTGGATCACGTCTGGGTTGGTGATAACTGCGATCAGGTTTTTCCTATCGGATCAGCCTCTAGCTTTGACGACGTCTCGCAAGTCCAAGCCGAAGTAAACCTAACAGAGCTAGGGTGCTGGGTTCAGGAGCCTTTGCGGCTGCAGCTAGCGTCGATGGGTTGACTGGCACTGTCGAAGGCGCGGTCAAAGAAAAACGACGAGGAAAAATTCCCATTTTCTCGGCCAATACCAGTTGCAGGATTTGTTACCTTCCATCGTTGACCGTTGACCGTTGACCGTTGACCGTTGACCGTTGACCGTTGTCAGTATAGGAATTCCCATTCAAGACAAACCGCTCCATGACCGTATTAAAGTTAAAATCGAATCTGGCTAGAGTATGGACATTGCTCGTAGAGCCTAAAGGGAGCGCATTATTAGGGCAGAAGAAGAATAAACGCGCTTTTCGTCTGACTCGACAAGTATCAGCAAGCTGGATCTGTTCGAGTTGAGTTGAGTTGGGTTTGGGTTGTCGGCAGGAGCACGAGCGTATGGTGCCAGCGCGATTACGACAGTTGCGTTTCGACGCGTGCCCGAATGTGCTCGAGGATGGTGGCGATTACGGGTCGAAGGATGTTACGGCAGAGCTTCTCGCGTTGATTGACCTCTCAGAAGGGGCTGCATGGAGTGAGAAGCCAGGCTGATTGGCAAGCAAGGTCGAGGTGCAGAGTTCGGGCTGTGTCGGGATGGTACGCAGCGTTGGTTCTTTCTTGTCAGAATTGGGAGCGATGGCGATCTGGTAATGGATGGATGCGCCGATCGGGTGCTCGAAGGCTTCGGGTTCGAAATCGAAGTGCTCGCTCTCAGCGTTGCGCGTCCGCAGCCTATACACAAGGATGTGAGTCGGCGATTCGCGCTATATCTTAGAACTGCGAGGAGACTGACTTAGATGCCGTAGAACAGGGCCGACGTTGCTGTCGATCCATGCTCGGCTGATCAGGTCGTTTTGGCCAAATTGTTTGTAAACTCGATCAAGCCAGTAAAGTGACTTTAGCGTACCCGGTTCTACTCGCGCTTCGCCTACGGAATCTAAATGTTCACACACAAGTGGCCAGTACGGATCATCGCCGTCCGCATTGAGAACTACCTGAGGTAAGGAAAGTCCTTTGTGTGTACGAACAGCACGGCAGTAGATACTTGCAATATCGATAAGTGAAGGTTCATTGTCGCTGGCCATATCCCAGTCGATTATACCGATCCCGCCATCTGGCATTAGGAGACAATTTTCAAGTTTGAAATCACCGTGCACGAGGGTAACGGTGATCCGCGTGTTCGTCAGTTTCTCCTCAAGTTGTTTTAGCAAATAGTCAAGTTGGCGCGCATTGAATTCAGAGGCGAGCTGATTCTCGATAAATTGAAGCTTTGAACCGACAACTTGCTGAAACACATCTGGTGTGCAGAGAGTCATCTTGCCAAACGGTTTATGAATTTTGGCAATCTCCGCGAGCGCAAGCCGGAAGTGATTTGTGGTTAGGGGAACAGGGCCTCCTCCGACGGCCGTTTCCCCACGAGATAATTGTGTTGGGTCAGTCACAGGAATCGCATTTGGTACGGAAAGATCCGTTATCGATTCAAGGTTCTGACAAATGGTGTAGTTATTGTGGATCCTGCGACGGGCGGATGCACCGAGCGGAATTCGTACAAAGGTAGCAGTATTTTCAGTCTTGGCCGTCGCTACGATTATACCGGTGGACGAAATGTGTAACGCATCGGCGGTTGGGAGTGAACCATCATGGATTTGTAAAGCCCGACCAACTTCGCCGAAACAACCATCAGGGTTTAGAACTCTCAGAATGTGTTGTTTGCGAAACAGTACGCTCAGCCATGCACGCAGGCTTAACGTGCCACGTCGCAGTGCTTTGGTCAGCGCCCTAAATGTAAGTGTTAGATACGTCCGAGGTTGATGCTTGCTGGGGAATATAACGAAATTTTGTGTATGAGCGTCGCCTAACTCTACGGTGCCTGAGTTCAAAACGTTTCGGACAAGCTGCAACCAAACTAGACTGCTACTGACTAAGAGTATTGACCCTGTTGGTGTTAGTAGATTCGTTAACTTCGAAATGTCTGAAGTGGCTAGCAGTGCATCTTCGATTAAAATTGTGTTGAATTTATCTTCAGATAAAGTTTCAGGTATTGATCTGACCGATTCGAAGACCACAACCGTCCCTAACTCTAGCGCTGCTGCCAAAACTTGTAGTGTGATCGCGGATTCGCCCACAATCAGATTTCTTGCCCTTTGTCCTTGCTTACCAAACAGCAAAGGAGCAAGTCCCATTTTTTCGACCGAGCAATCAACGAGACGCGCGCTCATGAATTTTTTAGAGTCGGGAGTTTTAGTCATCAGTTACACAGTATTCACAAAATGCCCGCACAGCGTGTGCTGAGATTGTAAACTAAGGTGGCACATATAGTTGGTAGGTTAGAGATTTATGACTCAATTCTATTTTGCTAAGCAGGAAGTTCGCGTCGCTTTAATTTGCGCGCTACTGATCTTTGTTGGTGGGCTAATTCGGTACTTTTCGATATTCGACTGGAGTGTCGCAAACAACGAATACTACAGCACAGCTTCAGCATTGAAGATATGGCTAGCGGGTAGCACTGCATACGAATGCGGCGTAGGTTCCTATTCCAGAGCGCCCTTCTACCACTACGTCGCGTCCTTGTTCGTCGGCGCGTTTCCAGATTGGCGCTCTGTAGAGGCAGTACGATTGTTTTCTGCACTGGCCAACACGTTTACGATCCCTGCAGTTTTCTTGATCGGTTGGCGCGTTAGGTCTGTCGGTACAGGACTGCTCGCAGCTGTACTTTTTATGCTTTCGATGTGGGAAATAGAGTTTTCGCGATTTGCGCGGATGTACGCTGTTTTCGCTTGTTTCAGCACCTGGTCAATATATTTTTTCCTGCGCTACGTGAGTGATCAATCAATTCGTCATCTTATACTCGTGCTGGGTTTTGCTATTTGCGGAGCTCTTTCTTGGGCGGGTGGGATGTTCTTACTCTGTCTACCCGTTCTCGCATGGTGGCTTACGACAACGTTTCCGTCCTTCAAGGAAATTGTGCTTGTCGCAGCAGCCGGATTGATAATCCTAATTGCAAAAGAACTCACTGCCAGTCCAGCTGTCGGCCCGACGGGTGAAGGTGCGAGCATCATCCTCGATCCATTCCAATATCTAAACCGCTCTTACCATCTTGTTGTGGCGCTGGGTTTGTTTCTGACTGGTCTTGCCACGCTTGCTATGTCGTGGCGCCGACTGTTTGCTTATTCGCTTCATTGGTATGCTTGGTTAGGTATTGCAGTGGTTTTCGTCGCTGGGTGTTTGGGATTCGTGCTACCGGCCGCATTGGCGGCTGCAGCACTTCTTCTGTCCGAGTCCCTTGCAAACGACACGCGAAAACGGATGCGATTCGCGTTGCTGCTAGGGTGTTTTCTTGCGGTAGTGTCCTTTGTGCATGTGGTAGCGACCGTGATAGAGGGACACGCATTTCACAAAGCTGTGATTGGCCTCATTCGTTTCCCTGAAGTATGGCATCGCCTTGTCATCCCTTGGTCGGAACCTATGCCAATTTGGACGGCAGTTCTAGTCATCGCAAGCCTTGCTCTGAGCACATATTGTCTTGTTCGACCAGCACATCTTGTGCTTCGCAGTTTTCTGGTTTGCCTGCTGCTATTTGTCGCTCTGACGACGACGGTGAACACCGACTACAATGCCACTCGTTACTCGTTTTGGATCTATCCTCTGTTCTTCGTCTCAGTGGCCGCATGTGCAGGACTGCTAATCGAGAGGTTTGCGTCTCCTTTCACGTGGTTGTTGTATCCCACATTTGGTATCGCTCTGTTTGCGGTCTCCGATGACCACTCTATTAACGATCTAACCCAACTCTATGGCTACGAACAAGCCTATCGTGTTGGGATGCAAGAGCAGAGAGCTAAACACTACTACATGAGGGACGACTATCAGTCAGCCGCCGACTTTCTGGAAAAAAACGCAAGTGACGTTGATTACATTGTTTTAACGCACCAAGCGCAGAGTATGGAAGTTGGAAATTTTGATGCGGTATATCGGAAGAATCCTGTTGAGAATCGGAGAAACACCTGCGTCGGGAATATTGACAGGTGGACTGGCAAAGTACTCCATACTTCTGTCGACGACATATTGGCGCTGGCAAAAGCAAGAAGCGTCGGAGCAGTTTGGATATTAGACCATGGATATACGCCGGCAATTTCTGATAGCTTGATGGAAAAAGATACCAGCGTAAAATTTGAACTCGCTTATACGGCACCAGATGAAAAATCAAAAATACTAAAACTTAGCGCTACAGCTTTATAGGGATCGATCAACGTCAATATGACCCACGGTGAAAAGTGCTGCCTTTGTTCGGGGTCTTTGCATTGTCTGTTGCGTATGATCAAATTGGGCTGCTGTTGCTCAGGTCTATCGGCGGTGCTTAGCAGGTCGGTATTTTTGCATCTGCTGAACGTCTGGTGATGGCTGCGGCCTATTACACGTAGCGCTCGTGCGAGCGATTTTTTCGCCAATAGTCAAACTGATAACGACAGACAAGGTTCGGTTTCTTCAGCTTGCTGATCGATGCACACGTTTGATAGTGCTGATTTCAATGCCCCTTGTAACTGTGTTCTTCCCCTTTGCAGGGGACTTCATAGACTTTTTGTTTGGCGACGAGTATCGACTGGCGGTAGGGGTGCTAAAGGTCGTGGCTTGGCTGATTGCGTTCAGGGGCGTGCGCGAATTGCACACGTGCCATGGAGGCCCTGTGTTTGACGATGATGTAGCCGCCCTGATAGAGAAGACACTTTTCATCCTCGGTCGAGGTCCTATTATTTTCGCCGCGTGCTTTCCAGTGTCCGTGGCTACCCATTATCGTAAGAGCGTCGTATGCTGACAAGTTAAGCGGTTCACGAAAGGGAGAGTGATGGACGAGGATGTTGTAGATGTACTCATCATTGGCGCTGGAGCCTCTGGGGCTGCCGCTGCCTGGAGTCTTGCCGATACGCGTATGCGCATTGTCTGTCTCGAACAAGGGGACTGGACCAATCCGGCCGACTATCCTTCCAATGCGGCAAACTGGGAAAATCAGTCCTTTGGGCCCTACAGCATCGATCCTAATGTCCGTGCCCGCGAAACCGATTATCCAATCAACAACGACGATTCGGCGGTCAAAGTTGTAAACTTTAACGGCGTCGGCGGATCAACCATTCTTTACGCGGCCCACTTTCCAAGACTACACCCCTCTGATTTCCAGGTTAAAACCCTCGATGCAGTGGCTGAAGATTGGCCAATAGACTATGCGACCCTCGAGCCCTATTTCGCACTGAATGATCGTGTGATGGGTGTGTCTGGGTTGAGTGGCGATCCTATGAATCCTGCCAAACAACCACCCTTACCACCTTTGCCAATGGGATTGGTGGGAGAGGCGATGGCGCGAGGGTTTAACCAATTGGGCTGGCACTGGTGGCCAAGTGATAGTGCGATTATTTCACAACCTTATGAGGGTCGAGACAAATGCTTAAACCTTGGTCCTTGTACGTCAGGGTGTGCTCAGGGCGGTAAATCAAGTACCGATGTTACCTACTGGCCGGAAGCCATACGTCGAGGGGTAGAACTCAGAACCCGATGCCGCGTTCGGGAAATCACCATGAACGACAACGGTTTTGCCGATGGGGTAATCTACTACAATGCTGAGGGTGAGGAATGCCATCAGCGAGCCGAAGTCGTCGTCATGGCTGCTAACGGCGTCGGCACGCCGCGCATACTGTTGAACTCCGTTTCCAAGCAGTTTCCACGAGGGTTAGCCAACAGTAGTGGCCTGGTCGGGAAAAACCTGATGTTTCATCCGGTGGGCAATGTGCAGGGCCGGTTTGATGAGCGGCTCGACAGTCACAAAGGACCTCAGGGGTGTTGCATTCTGAGCAAGGAGTTTTACGAGACTGACCTGTCACGGGGCTTCGTGCGGGGCTACAACCTGCAGATCACGCGTGGGGCGGGACCCATGGCCACAGCGATGGCCGGATTTGCCAATGGTACTATTCCGTGGGGGGCGGGGCATCACGAAGCGTTTGCAAAAAGATTCGATCACGTCGCCTCCATCGGTGTGATCGGCGAAGACCTACCGGAAGAACACAACACCGTCACCTTAGACCCCAAACTGGTCGATTCCGATGGCATCCCAGCGCCAAAAATCACTTATCGTTACAGCGACAACAGTCTCAAGATGATTGCGCACGGAATCGCACGGGCGGAAGAAGCCATGTGGGCGGCGGGCGCGGTCGAGGTCAGATCGAATGGGCCGGCGCGGCTCACAGGGTGGCACCTTCTAGGTACGGCCAGGATGGGTTCTGACCCTGGAACGTCCGTCGTCAATCATTGGGGCCGAAGCCATGATGTAAAAAATCTTTTCATCGTCGATGGCAGTATTTTTGTAACCGGTGGGGGTGTGAACCCCACCAGCACGATTCAAGCGTTGGCCCTCTACATTGCAGACACAATGAAAAAGAACCTCGCCAACCTCTTTGATTAAGAAAACTCATGAGTAACCTCATTTCTACCGATCAACCGTTTACCCTGGATGAAAAAGAGGCGCTGGACGCTTTGCTGGATACCCTCGTGCCTGCGAGTGATGCAGGAGATAAACCCAGTGCTGCTGACGTCGAATTTGTGCAGTATTTGGCGCAACAGGATGAGCTGTTCATACCGGAAGTTAAATCTCTGCTCGCAATCCTTGGTCATATTTCTTTCGACAGCGAGGCAGAAGAACGCTACGAACGGGTCGTCGCCTTCAGCAATAGCAACCCTCGGGCATTCAGAGAACTGCTGAGCCGAGTGTACGACTGTTACTATCAAGACGATCGGGTACGACGCGCAATTGGGGTAGTTTCAGGCAGTCCCTTTCCGCAGGGTAACGAAATCGTCAGTGGAGACTTGTCGCTGTTGGATCCTGTCATTGCCGAAGCAGATCGACACCGTTACCGGGACACTAAATAGCAGGGTGGAGCAATGACTAATGCACTCGCGCGAGGCCACCTCTGGCCGTAAGCTTTGCCAGGAATAGTTATCGTGATATCACGCTTTTACTAAGGCATGAAATTGGCAAACAAGGCACAGGATGTTGAACTGAGCTGGCAGCTATAAGTTCATGATATGCAGATTTAGGCGTCTTCCACGAACACCTCACGGACAGCCGCGGGCTGAAAGTTCAGATCACAGATAGGCACGTCACCGGCTTGCTGTTCGGGTGGCAATGGTATGTGTTCCATAGTGGACTGATTTGTATTGACCGCCACCGTACGCGGTTGATTTTGGCCTACTTTTTGGCCTACTGAGGCGGCGATGTATACGACATTTGCCGCAGGCGCCGTTGTCCCCCACATGTTTTGACCCGTAATGACTGGGCCTTTATCTGTTTGTAGCAGTTGCGTCTCGATGTGGCGCGGATGAGGTCCATGTGCCTCGCTCACGCAGAACGCCATGACGGTATCTGCGGGCGTATCGCCGAACAAACGTCGCGCCGCAACTTGATGCCCGACTATGATTGCATTGGCCAGACTGCCAGCATAACTCGCTGAGATTGCTAGACGTGCAAACAAGTGCGCTGCCCCGCAATCTTTTCAGCTTTTAGGCCATCGATGAGCGGCGCTGCGCGCACTTCCTTCGGTCCCGGACTATGCAACAGATCCATTAGTTCGGTGTTGTTTCTATCTGGGCCCTAAAATAGCCACCATTGTATTCAGCTTCTCCGTTTGGGTTTAGCGCGGAGTTGTCAGTTCCCGCCGGAACTGGGCTTGCGGGCCTGAGTAAGGCCGATCGCGGAATTACCAACATTGAAAGGATCCTTTTGAGCAAGACAGCGGCTTCTCTTGTCAAATAGAGGACCTGTTTTTAATGCATGGACTGATACTTCTTTACCGCTGTTAAAGTTCCCAACCGATGCAACCGTTAGAGGGCGTTGTGCGACGAATTTTGTCGGATGTCAGCGCGGCAAACGCGCCATTGTCCCGCTCATAATCGACGAGCGCATAGTGGGCAACCGCGACGGAAACGGGATCGGAAAGCTGCAGTGCCGGGTCGCCCTTAGCACGTACATGCGAGTACATCGTTGCGAGCACTCGGCTGCGACCGTATAAATATGGCGTGTGCGCAATTGTATATTCATTCATGGCTAGCGGCTCGAAAACTGGATCCTCGTCCAACAGATCGATGCCTTCCCGAAACAGACCCTGATCCCAGGTTTCAAGATCAGGACTTATGCCCGAATACACTGTCGTAGGGTTGACTCTTGTAGGGATGTATCCAAATTGAAATCTGACATACTAGCGGCGAGCGTTTGTGGATAAGGTGGTTAAGCTGTGAACATTAGAAGTGATCTGGTCGATGCGCACGATCGAGTTTGGCGAAGCATCTCGCAAGCCGGAACCTGGCTGACCGCAGAACAGCGAGTGGCGGTTTTGCAGGCGTCGCGCTCGGCGTTAATCTGTGTGCTTTGCGGCGAAAGAAAAAGTGCCCTGTCGCCAAATGCTGTGCAGGGTGTTCACGAGGGTGTTACTAGCATTTTGAGCCGCGAGGCGATTGATGTTGTTCACAAACTCGTTACTGATCCAGGCAGGATTACCAGGGCTTGGGTCAATGGGTGCCTAGCGAATGGCCTGACAGATGCTGAATATGTCGAAATCGCGGGTCTAACGAGTGCCATTATGGTGGTCGATACCTTCCATGCAGCGCTTGGATTGCCGCTCCGAGATGTGCCTGTGCCACGGTCAGGTGAACCGGCTCGGAATCGGCCGACGACAGCGCGCAAAGAAGATAGCTACGTGCCGATGATCCCGCAGGATGGACTCCAGGGCGACTATTCCAACTTATATGACCTTTCAAGCAGGTTTGTGCCAAATGTGCATCGCGCGTTCAGCTTGGTACCTGAAGCGACACGATGTGCAGATGATCTGATGGCATCGCACTATTTTCCCTATGAGCAGGTGCCTGCTTATACGGATGCCGATCACGACTATGCGATCAACAAAGTGCAGATGGAACTGCTCGCCTCTCGTGTGTCCATCCGCAATGACTGTTTTTACTGAACCACGGCACATGCCGGGCTACTCCGTGTGGGTGGCGAACAAGCAAATCGGGAAATTGACATCAGTGTGGTCGCTACAGGCGAGGGCAGTGGTGGGGTGGAACATGGCCGAGCCCTGATTGAGTTTGTCGACGCGGTGATAGCGCTTGTGCCAGAAGAGATACACGCGGCGCGAGAAAAACTCAAGAACGCGATTGGTGTAGCTGGTGTTGTCGATGCCGCGGCGGTGCTTGCGATGTTTCAGCTTAACACCCGCGCAGCAGACGCGGCCGGTATTGCGATTGACGATCGTACCATTGAGATTCGTGATCAGGTGGGTATCGCGCTCGGGTTTGAGTCTCGGCCCGAGGGGATCGCACCTTAAGTTAATCGAACGAACGCGTTAAGCAACAGGTGGGTGCGGTTTACGGTAGAACCAGTGGTACACCGAATCTCCTTCTTGTCGCTGCCTTACTCGCTCAGGTTACAGTGCACGTTGCACGCCAGTAGGGTTCATGATCCTTTACTGACCACTTTTAGCCATTTGTGCGATACGTCGCGGCTGAGTTACAGATGGCCATTCGTGGCAAATATAGCATCGATTTTTCCGGCTGGCCGAACTATTAGTCCGAGGTTAGACGGATGATTGGCATAAATCTGTCCACTGGCGAGCGATGCTGCGGACGTTGTAAGTTTCGCGGACTCGAGCGGCCGCAGCGCCAAGGCGAGCACGCTCGTTGTCGTCTCGCATGAGTGCGGCAAGGCTTTCTGCCAGGCCATCGATTCCAGTGCTCTCCGGAACTAGCACGCCGTTTGTTCCGGACTCAATCATTTCTGATGGACCCGTATCACAATCAAAACTCACTACCGCATTGCCATGCGCCATTGTTTCTAGTAGCGCATTTGGAAAGCCTTCATATCTGGAACTGAGTACAGCAAGATCAGCGGACTCATACCATTCCGACACATTTCCAGCTGCCCCTGGCAGTAATGCTTTATCAGCGATCCCCAATTGCGCGCGCTGAGCTTCGAGTTCGTTGCGTAATTCTCCCTCACCCAAGATTACCAGGCGCCATTGAGGGAACTCAGTTATTAATTGGGCAAAAGCTGCAAGCAACAGATCAAATCCCTTGGCCCGATGGAAACGACCGACTGCTAGCAGTATACGTTCGCCCTCTTGCACGATATGTCGCGGCTCAATGCGCCCCGGTCGGGGAGGTATCGGGTAGGTGACAGGGTTTGCGATGTACAAACCTTGAGAGCGTGGGCAATAGCTGCTTAGCCAGGCAAGACCTTGCGCCGTTTGCATGACGACGTTAGTCGCGAGTGGATAAAGTACCTTAGTCAGTGTTTTGACGGTGAATGTTTGCTCGGTCTTGGGTGGATAAGTGCACTCTCCGACTACTACAGGTAGCGCCAATCCTCTAGTGGCCACAATAACTGCTAAGTTGACCCGAGTTAGGAAGGAAACGACCGCATCGATGTCGTTGTGTCTTATGATGCTTCTAATTCCTAGGAGCCGCCTTATCTGCGTAGTGGCTGATCGCCCGGAACGACCAATTTCGTCGACTAAGAACTTGAGTTGAACGCGTTCATCCAACGGATAATTGCACTCTCCTTTGCCAGAAAAGGTTGGCACTAGGACAACGTCGTGACCGGCTGCCACCCATTCGTTGGACAATAGTGCTGCGACGCGTTCTGCGCCACCACCATGCATGGAACTAACAAAGAGGGCGATCTTTGCCACTGTTCAATCCTTACTATTCGGAAATCGGGGGGAGTATCAGCTACCTCAAGCTACGCAGGGACGGACTTTACGCGTAATACAGTATATCGAACGCGATCGCAGAGGTTGGTTTATTTTTTGTTTATGGAAAGGCGCTCTTGGTGAACCATCGCATCGACACCTGCATTCAGTGTGCTTTACTATCCAGCAGAGGTCGAAGCCGTGTGGCTGCATGCGATTAGCTGATGTTACTCATAGAGGGTGTCGTCGTGCTGGCGAATGTAGCTCGCGCGTTGCACTAATTAACTGTTCTCTGCACGCCATTGCGAGCAGTGATTCGGTGCAAATGAACGATGTGGCGCCGCACTATTTTGAAGGGTAGTCTGCGATGGTCTTGATGTGTCACTAACCAGTGGAAGGGTGTCAAACTTTGCACGAATTAGGCGTTGCTAAAGTGCGGGTACATTTTTCCGATCGCGTTCTTTATAGCCTGCGGAAATTGACAAAATCTTTTTACGCGAAGCGCGGTACTGGTCTTCCTCGCCTCGCGGAACTGATACGCCGTTGTGTCGCTCGCACGGTAAAGCCAGGACGAGTGTTGCTCGTTAATGATTTCGCTGGCGAATCGCGATTCTACTGTTTTCTCAAAGACCACATGGGCGGACAGATTTTTTTTCGGGGAGCTTATTCTGGCGACCAGTTGCCTTTGCTTGTTCAGATACTCAATTCTGAGTCTGCGTTTATAGACATTGGTGCAAACCAAGGAGAGTTTTCGATCTGTGCGGCTGCACTGATGCGGAAGGGTAAAGTCTACGCGTTTGAACCGGTGGCACTTAATCTACAGCGACTGCGAATGAACGTTAAGGCCAACGGTTATGATCACGTTGAGATTTATCCTCTGGGCCTGGGCGATAAAAATCAGGACATGGTGCCTATCTATGGAGCCAACTCGGAATTCGGCGATGGATCTCAACATTCCGGTCTCCCAACGATACATCCGATGGCCAACAGAACGAGTCCGATCGGTGAAATTAGCATCAGAACATTAGATAGTACTTTGCCGCAAAAAAGCCCGCCAGTTGACTTGATAAAGATCGACGTTGAAGGGGCGGAACTGGCGGTGTTGCAGGGCGCCCAGTCTGTTGTTAAGAACCATCGCCCGTACATTCTGTTCGAGGTTAATCAGGCAACGGCAGAAGCCGCCGGGTTTCGGGTGGAAGACCTATTTGTTTGGTTCTGGGAGAGAGAATATCAATTGGCGCTTGTCGGCTATGGAGGCGAATTGAATATATTGCAAGAAGGCGGCTCTTTTTTTTCTGACGGTAATGACGGAAATCTATTGGCAATCCCGAACGGCAAACCAGTACCGTTGCTATGAGACTTTGCTTAGTGATCAGCTCTATGGGAGCTGGCGGTGCAGAAAGAGTTGCAGCCACACTCGCAAATTACTGGGCCGAGCAGGGATGGGATATTCATATCGTCACGTTGCGTAGCCAGGCTGATTTCTATTCGTTGCATCCATCAATACAGCGAGTTCCTCTGCCAGACTTGGGTGAAAGCAGAAATACTTTATTGGGTATTGTGAGCAATTTGCAAAGAATCCAGACAATCCGACAGGCACTAGTCGACATTGACGCAGACGTTACGCTCAGCTTGATGCCAACAGCCAACGTCCTTTGTGCGATCGCTGCGATCGGGACCAAGCTTGTTACTGTGGGTTCGGAGCACAGCTATCCTCCGAAGGAACGACTGAGGCCGTGGTGGCACTGGCTGCGTAAGCGAACTTATTTCCGCCATCGTCGGGTAACTGTATTGACCATCGAAGCAGCTGACTGGTTTGAGCAGAACATCACGGGTTGTACTGTCCAGGTTCTACCGAACCCTGTTCAATTCCCTATATCTGGCGCAGAGCCTATCGTTTTACCTGATTCAATCGGGTTGCCGGGGTCTTGTAAATACACCTTGTTAGCTGTGGGCCGGCTTGTTGCCAGTAAAGGCTTTGACCGTCTCATCGAGGTCTTCAGTCGACTGGTTAAAGATTTTCCTGATTGGGATCTGATAATTCTTGGCGAGGGTGAACTGCGCGGACGGTTACAAGAACAATGCGTTGCTCTAGAGGTAGCCGCTCGCGTGCATTTGCCTGGGGCTGTAGGAAACGTCGGCGATTGGTACCAGTATGCCGATGTGTATGTCATGACATCCCGGTATGAGGGGTTTGGTAACACGCTTGCAGAAGCGCTGACTTATGGGTTGCCTGCCGTCGCGATGGATTGTGATACTGGACCACGGAATATAATTCGCAACGGATGGAACGGGTTGTTGGTACCCGACGGGGATTTGTCTGGGCTGGAAAACGAACTCCGTTTGCTGATGTCTGATGGTTCCCGGAGAGCTGCGCTAAGTGTCAACGCGGCAGAAGCAAGAACCCGTTATGCAGTTGGAAACATTGCGGGAAAATGGGAAAAGCTCTTCAATGAGATCGTCGATTGATGGCATAGTTTCATGAGCATGTGCTCGCTAATCGGCAGTATTCGACAGATTGAGGCAGGCGTCGATTTAGAGATGGTGCAATTGATGCCGAGTTCCTCGAATAGTAACTATGACCGGCATTATCGCCCGCTCAAGGAGCACGAACGATCTATTTGCCGTTCGCCGATGAGTGAGACCACAGCGGCATGTTTTTCCCTATGGCAATAGATAAGACGTTGACTGCTCGTCTCTCGGGTTGTCAGGCCCTGGTGACGCGACCTGTCAGAGTTTACTCACTAGGTGCCGTGCGGGTTCACCCTTTTATCAAACAGACAGACAACCAATCTCATGCAATACTCAGATTTCTGTCCAAATATCGCTGAAAAAATTACCGGGCTCATCTAGCCTAGGGAATCAAAATTAGACGTTGCGCAGGTAAGTAATTTGGCAGTGCCGATGTGGCGCAACGATCGTTGAATCAAATCAATCAGACAAAAGAAATGACAATGAATTTATCGTTAAGAGATGCTGTGCTGGGTCGCCACTCAATTCGCGGCTTTCAATCAAAATCTGTCCCCGACGCACTGCTTAAGGAAGTTTTCGAGTTGGCTCAATGGTCTCCCTCGGGAACCAATCAGCAACCGTGGCAGGTTTACGTGGCCTCTGGGGAAACCTTAGAAAGGCTCAGGGCAGAATTTGTGCGTCGAACCAAAGAAAAAGTGCCTGCTAACCCAGATTACAAAGGGAAGGGGCGATTGAAAGACCCCTGGAAGGCGAGGAGACGCGATTGTGCAAAGGTCTTATACGATGCCATGGGCATTGAATGGGAAGATATGGATGGGCGTAGCCAGGCCGCATTCAGAAATTTTGAGATGTTCGACGCACCCCACGTGGCGTTTTTGGGAATGGACGGCTCTATGAGTACCAGCGCAGCAGCAGATGTTGGCATGTACGCACAGACATTGATGCTCTCCTTGAGCGCCCACGGCTTGGCAAGCTGCGCCCAAGGCACCATGGGACACTACCCTGATTTAGTGCGAGAGACGTTCGCTATTGATCAAGACATCAAAATCCTCTTTGGCATCAGCTTTGGCTACGAAGATAAATCTCACCCAGCTAACCTTGCTAGAACGGTTCGGGCGACACTTGCGGAGAATGTGGTCTTCATGGCGTGATCCAATAAATCAGCGCGTAATAGCTAACCTTCGCCAGATCTATGCAGTATATAACGATCAGACAGGGCCGAGATGGTGCGGAATTATTTGCGTGTGTCGCATACGTTAAGGCGGTTGCTTTTGAACGGAAAAATTGAGGGGCAATGCGCATCCTGCAACGTAGGCGAATGCATCGATTGGTACCTTAACTCAACGGATGTTTTCGTCCAGAGTTGGTCCAGAAGCGTCCATCAGGCACCGGGAGACGATTTCCAAAACTAAAAATTCAAGCGAAGTTGCTAAGAGAGCTCTAATGCCTCTCTGCAATCAAAGCCGCTGCAATCAAAGCCGCTGCAATCAAGGCCGCTGCAATCAAGGCCGCTGCAAGCAAGCGAGTCAAACGTCGGTTCAAAATTTATGCGGGGCATCTCAGTTGCTATCTCTGAACTAACGTAGTGATCCTTGACCTCTGTTTTTCAATAAAATGTGCTGATTCCCGAAGCGCATTCCAAATTTTCCCTTCGGGCAGCGTTGCCTGATAAAAAGTTCGATCTTCGACAGAAAAGACAGCTTTCCCAGTGCGTTCTGCAATTTCTCGAGATTGCCACG
>JAQWQN010000200.1 GCA_029244465.1 Pseudomonadales bacterium | reverse complement strand
GGCAGGCAGGGCACGCTTACGGGTTGGGCGCGCCAGGGCGTGTTGTTACTGAATTCCGTGTTAACTGTGCAAGCATCGCAGGCAGGATCGCACCAGAAGTGCGGTTGGGAGCGATTTACAGATGCGGTGGTTGCTGCCTTGAACCAGGAAAAAGCCGGTATCGTTTTTCTTCTGTGGGGGAGTTATGCGCAGAAAAAGGGAGCGATTGTCGATCGGGCTAAGCACTATGTGCTGGAGGCACCGCATCCTTCACCTTTGTCCGCGCATCGCGGTTTCTTTGGCTGTGGCCATTTTTCTCAAACGAACGCGTATTTCTCTGCTAAAGGTGAAACAGGGATAGATTGGTTTCAGTTAGAATAGTGTGAAGTATTGGAGAGAAGCATGATTAGCTCAACAACTGAAAAGCTCTTGGTTGAAACGATTGGTAGCACTGTTGTGGTGACGATAAACAATCCACCAGCGAATACGTGGGATGAGGAGAGTCTGAGCGGGCTCAAGCAGCTGGTGGGTGATTGCGAAGCCGACTCTGAGGTTTACGCGCTAGTTTTTCTTGGCCAGGGGGAGAAGTTTTTTTCAGCGGGTGCCGATCTCAACCTATTTGCTGCTGGCGACGCTGAGGTCGCCCGCACTATGGCTGAAAATTTTGGTGGGGCATTTGAAACCTTGGCCAATTTCCGTGGTGTAACGATTGCAGCCATTAATGGGTTTGCTATGGGTGGTGGTTTGGAGTGTGCGTTAGCTTGTGATATTCGTATCGCTGAAGAGCACGCACAAATGGCCTTGCCTGAGGCGACAGTAGGTCTCCTGCCTTGTGGTGGCGGTACGCAGAATTTGGCCTGGACTGTCGGCGAAGGCTGGGCTAAGCGGATGATTCTATGCGGCGAACGTATAAATGCGGAGACGGGTCAGAAAATCGGTTTGGTCGAAGAGGTTGTCGCTTCCGGGCTCGCACGCACTCGTGCACTAGAGCTAGCGGCGGCGGTTGGTCGGCAAAGCCCTCCGGCGGTTGCTGCTTGCAAATCGTTAATTCAGAGCGCTCGCTCAGGCAATATTTCAGGCGCGTATACGGTGGAGCGTGACAAATTCGTGGGGTTGTTCGATACCAATGACCAATCAGAAGGGGTTAGCGCCTTCTTAGAGAAGCGTGCCCCCGAGTGGACCAATAGCTAACGCAGCCGCGCAGGTAAATGTTGAACCACAGGAGTATCAATTGACAGACCCGGTAGTGTTTACGGATGTAGAGACTGACAACGGCATGATGATTGGCCATGCAGAATTGAATATGGAGAGCACCCTCAATTCGTTAAGTCTGGAAATGGTTCGTCTACTGCACCCGGCGATTGATGCTTGGGCGGAACGGGACGATATCGTTTGTATCGTAATTACCGCTGCGGGTGATCGGGCGTTTTGTGCTGGCGGAGACATTCAAGCTTTGTATGCGGCGATAGATGCCAATCACGCAGCGGACGCCGTCGTGAACGACTATCCATTTCGATTCTTTGAAGAAGAATACCGATTTGATTTTTCCCTCCACGAATGTCCAAAGCCGGTTATAACGATCGGGCATGGCATTGTCATGGGCGGCGGGCTAGGGATTTTTGGTGCCTCCCAATATCGAGTGTTGACTGAGAAAAGTCGTTTGGCGTTGCCAGAGGTTACGATTGGTCTTTTTCCCGATGCGGGCGCGAGTTGGACGTTGCGCAACATGCCGCAGTACTGGGCTAGTTTTCTCGGCCTGACGGGTAGCCATATTAACGCGGCAGATGCATTGCTTTGTGGGGTTGGTACCCATCTTGTTGGGCATTCAGAACGAACCGAGCTTTTGCGGCTAGCGAAACAGTTGCCATGGTCGGGCGACGGTAGCGATTTGGAACTCATTGACGAGTGGTTGGCTGGGCTGGCTGTACCGATACTGCCAGAAGCACAGATCAGTAACGTTCCAGAGCGACTCTCGCAGGTTGATGATTTCCGAGCCGAAATTGCAGCAGTGCAATCTCTTGCTGGGCAGTCAGATTGGATAGACAAAGGGCTCGCGAACCTTGAGCGCGGATGCCCAACTACTGCGGGCATCGTGGTCGAACAGCTGCGACGAGTCCCAGAGATGAGTTTGGCTGATAGTTATCGTATGGAGCTTACCGTGGCGACCCACTGCGCGCAGAACAACGACTTCCGCGAAGGTGTCCGCGCGCTTCTCATCGATAAGGACAATTCGCCAATGTGGCGGTTCACCGATCTAGCCGGTCTAGAATGGGAACACGTATTGAGTCATTTTGTGGAGCCATGGCAGACGCATCCACTCACAGATCTGGGGGAAGTATGAGTTCGATAGGGTTTATTGGATTAGGTAATATGGGCGCACCGATGGCGTCGAACCTAGTTGCAGCCGGACATACGCTCAAAGTTTTCGACCTGGTCGCCGCGACGATGGCCCGGGTTGAAGGTGGACAAGCCTGCACAACCGGCGAAGAAGCGGCAGAGGGTGTTGATGTACTGATCAGCATGTTGCCAGCGGGACAACATGTACGCGCACTTTATCTTGGGCGTGATGGTGACGTTGGGTTATTAGAAAAGCTCGCCCCAAGCACCATAGTGATCGATTGCTCAACCATCGATGCCGCGTCAGCACAAGCAGTGGCGGCGGCGGCGGCTGAACGAGGAATTAGTATGCTTGATGCGCCCGTATCAGGTGGCGTGGGTGGCGCCGAGGCAGCTACGTTGACATTCATCATCGGTGGCGATGAGGCGGCGTTAGCTGAGGTACGCCCCGTTTTTGCGGCCATGGGCGCGAATATATTTCACGCTGGCGGGTCTGGTGCCGGACAGATTGCTAAGATTTGCAATAACATGCTGCTATCAGTCTTGATGACAGGCACGGCCGAAGCCTTAGCATTGGGTGTAGCTAATGGTCTGGATCCAGCGGTGCTATCTGAGATCATGAAAGTGTCGTCGGGCGGCAATTGGGCACTCAATGTCTATAATCCGTATCCCGGTGTTATGGATGCCGCGCCTGCAGCGCGAGGGTATACGGGCGGGTTCTTGGTTGATCTCATGCGGAAAGATCTTGGGCTTGCAATGCAGACGGCTCTTGGCACTACGAGTTCGGTACCGATGGGTGCGCTTGCGAATAGCCTTTTTCAAGTCCACAAAGACAATAACGATGCTGGCCAATTAGACTTTTCGAGTATCCAGTATCTCTTTAGTCCTGAGTTAAAGAACTAATGCCGTTCTTGTTTGGATTGAAGAGGCAACGAGAACTTGGGCAAAAAAATAGCTGCGTGCTGCTGTCGAGGGCTATATTGAGCGCTTGAAATATTTGTCGCGTACCGAGTTCATAAATGATGTTACCCGCGGCCTTAACCTCCTAACGGATCGTCCGGTTGAGGTCGTACGTGGTGCTTTAGGCGACCGCTAGTCCAACACCTACGTTAGACGTTTCCGCAGATGCGGCAGCGATTACCGTTCCGGCATCGATCGTATCGCCAACACTCGGCATTGATGTTGTCCAAGAGAACGTTTTGATCGTTTTCTTAACCTGCCCCCGAAACTGTGCGCGGGCGACAATTTCCTGGCCGAGATAACACCCTTTGTCAAAGTCCACAAACCCATGATTGTGTAGATTGAGAACCTGCGGCAGATACTTCTCGCTGTTTTCAACGGAAATAAAGGCTATGCCGTGGGCGATCAGGCGCGTATTCATCGCTGTGGAGATATCTTTGCACGCCTGGTCGGCGCTGGTGGTAAAGCAGAGCGTGTCCAGGAAGCCAGTGTCGTGGTCGGTTGTGACCTGAGGATGATCAGTGGCAACCGAAAGCTCGCATCGAGAAAATCGAGCGTAGGGAGTCAGTGTTTCGCAGAGCTTGACAGCGAGCGTTTTGTGCACGACTAGGGCTAAACCATCTTCCTCGATATGGTGCACCCAACCAGAAACGATGACTCGCCCTTTTAAATTGCAGAGCGCCATTGGCACCGTCTTGGTGGAGCCCAACCTTGCCAGGTCAGAGGTCACATAGCCCTGGAGGAAATCGCCAGGATTGTTGCCTCGAACAAGAACACTTGCAGCGCTTTGCCAACTGCCTGAGAGATTGTTTGTCGCTTGATTTTCGATTGAGTTGTTCTCTGTATTTGGTTCATCAGTTCGTGGGTCAGTTGGGCGCATGTTGCTATTAAGAGGTCACATCGGGTACTTCTCTTAGTGGTGCCTGAGCCTTAGACTGCCCGCCCATCCCGTTAGAATACATTAAGATGGTGGTATGACAGAACTCCCACATCAGCTAAAAGAGATTTATTGGCGCAGCCGCAGAGGCATGCTTGAATTGGAGCTGCGACTTGTGCCATTTGTTCGGGATTGTTTTGAGAGCTTGAGCGAGGCTGAACAAGCGGTTTATGTTGAAATGTTGGCCGAGGAAGATTGGCAGATATTTGATTGGCTTCAAGGTCGAGTTCGACCGGAAAGTGCGGCTATGCGGGCTTTACTTGTCAAAATTCTAGCCCATCGCGGCAAACTCTGAACGTTGATTATCAACCTGGCAAGAGTCGATGGCGCGTGACTCTGACGTTAGTCACGGGTGGTTGCCTGTGTGGCGTCTACTTGCTGGGTCTGGATGCGGGAACTTTTTTTTTGCTGCTTGTCCAAAAAGAGCTGGCTTCTCTGTGGCGGTTTAGAGAGCGAAACGTGAAGCTTGCAGACATAGAAATCCAACAGGTTTGGATGGTTCAGGACGTGCTCTGTGTCGCCGGCCAACAGTACCGTGTGTGGTTATTCAAAGATGAATTTTCAGCGGCTGACTGGGCGCAGCTTCGGCGTCAGTTAATTCGTCAATGCCCCGATGAACCCGTCGGTTTGAGCATATCCAAGTGATCCATACTGCCCGGAAACATGATCGTATCTTCTGCTAGTAGATTTAGTTTCGGGTGATCTTGGTTGTAGTGAAGTCCGCGGCTCTCGTGCCGTTTGGATGCAGAACGCACGATGAGTTCTGCAACGTGTAAAAGATTTCGCAGCTCAATAAGGTCGTCGGAGATTCGGTAGTTGGCGTAGTACTCGTTCACTTCCTGTTTGAGAAGTTCTATTCGGTGCAGTGCGCGGCGTAGACGTTTATCAGTGCGGACGATTCCGACGTAATCCCACATGAAGCGTCTCAGCTCATCCCAATTGTGCGAGATAACAATCGATTCGTCAGAGTCTGTGACCTTGGACTCATCCCAGTGAGGCAGGTTTGGCACCTCATCATAGCGATCGAGTTGACTGATGATTTTGCGAGCCGCGGTCGTTGCGTAAACAAAACATTCGAGCAGGGAGTTACTCGCCAAACGATTTGCGCCATGGAGGCCTGAGTAGCTGACCTCGCCGATTGCGTACAAATTGGCTACGTCGGTGCGACCGTGTTGATCAACTAAAACACCACCGCACGTATAGTGAGCGGCGGGGACGACGGGGATGGGTTCGGCGCTGATGTCAATGCCGAACTCTAAACACCGCTCAAAGATGTTTGGAAAGTGCTCAAGGATAAAGGACTTTGGCTTGTGCGTGATGTCGAGAAAAACACAGTCCGCGCCAAGGCGTTTCATTTCGCTGTCGATCGCGCGGGCGACAACATCTCTGGGCGCCAGTTCGGCTTTGTCATGGTAGCGATGCATGAAGGCGCTGCCGTCGGGCAAGCGTAAAATCCCGCCCTCACCGCGAACGGCTTCAGAAATTAAGAAACTGCCTGCATGGGGGTGATATAAACATGTTGGATGAAACTGGTTGAATTCCATGTTGGTGACGCGGCATCCGGCACGCCAAGCCATTGCGATACCGTCCCCTGTCGAACTATCCGGATTGCTCGTATAGAGATAAACCTTGCTTGCACCTCCGGTCGCGAGAATGACGAAGCGGGCTTGGAAAACTTCGACATGACCGGTGGTACGATTGAGCACATATGCACCAGCACAACGGCTGGGATAGCGTCCTAACTTCGAAAGATTGATGAGATCGATGGCAAGTCTGTCGTTCTTGAGATCGATGTTTTTGTGATCTAGCACTTGGTCTGTGAGGGTTCGCGTAATTGCTTTGCCCGTCGCGTCGGCGACGTGGAGGACACGCCGCATGCTGTGGCCACCTTCACGTGTCAGATGGTATTCGTTGTCCTCTTGATCAAAATTTACACCCGACTCTACGAGCGCTTTGATGACCGCAGGGGCTTCTTCGACCACCATAGAGACCACGCGTTCATCGCAAAGACCCGCGCCGGCCTCAAGGGTGTCCGCAATATGGGCATCAAAACTATCTTCAGGTGTGGTAACCGCCGCGACGCCACCTTGAGCCCAATGTGACGAGCCGCTGGTAATGTCACCTTTGCTGAGCACCGTTACTCGCGCGTGGTCTGCCAGATGCAAGGCAGTTGCAAGACCAGCTGCGCCGCCGCCAATGATCAATATATCGGTCGAAAATCTTTGTGACATTTATTGTGTCCGGTTCAGTCGAACTAGTATATCGAGGGATTCATCGGCAGAATATCTCCGTTTCACCCGGGCTCTTCTGGGCATTTAGGATTATCACCTGCGATATGGCGGAAGACACCGATAAAGAATTGGTACGTAGAGTCCAAAAAGGGGACCAGGCAGCCTTTGATCTGCTATTTGTGCGCTACCAGAGCAAAATCGTCAATCTAATTTCACGGTATGTTTCGGATCAAGAAGAAACCTTAGATGTCGCGCAGGAAGCCTTCATCAAAGCCTATCGCGCATTACCTCGGTTTCGCGGCGAGAGTCAGTTTTATACCTGGCTTTACCGTATCGCGATAAATACCGCGAAAAATCATTTGGTTGCCAGGAGTCGGCGACCACCGGGCGTAGATGTCGACGTGGATGAGATTGAATATCGGGATGATGCCACCGCGTTACGCGACAGCGAGACACCGGAAGCCGCTTTGGCGCGAGATCAGGTGCAAGCGACGATCCATCAGGCGCTAAACGACTTACCGGAGGATCTCAAAAGCGCCCTGACATTGCGCGAGTTTGATGGGCTAAGCTATGAGCAGATTGCAGACATCATGGAATGCCCCGTCGGTACCGTGCGCAGTAGAATATTCCGAGCACGTGAATTTGTGGACCAACGCATGCAACGTATGGCCGATCCCGGAGCGGATGAGCATTAGCAGGGTGTTGGACGAACTTTTGCGGGATGCCGATGTCTTACTGGTGGTAGGACACTTAACGAGCCGAGGAGCTGTGCGACAGCAAAGGGATTGGTGAAAGGAAAGAAATTTGAACAATCGAGTTTAGGATGTCAGAACAGCTAAGAGAATCATTGTCGGCAGTAATGGACGGGGAAGCCGATGCCTTTGAGTTGCGTCGTGTCCTAGATGAATCCCGGAGCGATTCAAAGTTAAGAGAACTATGGCATCGCCAGCACTTAGTCCGTGATATTTTGCGCGGTGACGAGATCGTGCATCAGTTAGATTTGCGCGCTCGACTGCTTGCTGAAATGGAAGAGTTGAGTAGCCAAGAAGGTGATGAACCGATTCCGGAAGCTCAACCCAAGCTCGATACGACAACTAAGTCACCTTGGTTAGGGCGGCTTGCTGGAATTGCCGTTGCGGCAACGGTGGCGCTCCTAGTCATAGTTAGCAGTGACTACTTGATAGGTGGCGATGAAGGGGCCGGTTTTGTCGGTCCAGGAATTGCACAGAGCAATCCCTCGGGAGCGCCATCAGCGGTGCTAGCGCCCGTTATGTACGACGTGGCAACAGCGGCGGATCGGCAACGCACAGATGCATTGATTATTCATCACTTGCAACAGAATGCGCTCAATAGACCCGGTGGATTTTCATTTGTACGTTGGGTTGGGTTCGATCGCAAGAGCGCACAAAATGGACGTGCACCGCAGGCTGGATTGCGGTCTGAGGGCGGCGTGCAGGCACCCACGCCCTCCCAGTCTAAAGATAATAAGAGATAGCCTGGTTGAGTAAGCAGTTGTCCATTGGCCTGTTGGCGATATTTCTTTGGCTACCGCTCGCAAGTACTGTTGCCTCGGCGCCAGACCTGCTCTTGAAAATGAATGCGGCTTTTTCTGAGCAAGATTATGACGGTATCTTTACCTACGATGCGGGTAGTGGCCTGACATCTATTCGCGTTGTGCATAAGATTCTGGAGGGCCAGCAGCGGGAACGACTGGTGCACTTGAACGGAGCGCCCCGAGAAATTTTACGCCGTGGTGAAGAAGTGGTTAGCCTGGTCATGCCTGGCGATGATCTTGCCGTATTAGAAAATAGTATTCCCTCTGGACCGTTCGCTCGTTCATTTGTGCGCGAGTTTGAGCGGCTCGGTAGCAGTTACAGGGTGGAAGAGATGGGTGAGGGTCGTGTTGCAGGGCGTAAAGCTCGGAGGCTCGCGGTGACGCCCAAGGATTCTCACCGTTATGGATTTAGATTGTGGCTAGATGCCGAAAATCACTTGCTGCTGCGCTCGCAGCTCGTGGATGCAAATGGGCGAAAACTCGAAGAGTTCCTGTTTAGCTCCATTCTCTTTGGCGACTCTGTGCTTGACGATGCCCTTGAAAGCGAAGGGATGAACGGTTCCATGGTAAGCCATCTGACACTAAAGAATGCGCATCCGACCGCAGTCTCAGATCGTGGGCAGTTTCCGGTCAACTGGTCGGTAGCCTGGCTACCGCCTGGTTTCAAAATGGCTTCTGCAGACATCAGAAGGAAGCCAGCAAATGGCCAAACGGTAAATAGCATGATTTATAGTGATGGCTTGGCTACCTTTTCCATATTTTTAGAGCGCATGCCTGAAAAAGGGGCGGCTCGGATGTCCGCTCGCAATGGTGCGACGGTGGCAGTTGCGCGCGGGATTATGGGCCCGAGCAACTACTTCCTGGCGACCCTTGTGGGCGAGATCCCGGCGCGAACGGGTGCACGAATTGTCGAGTCGATTAGTGCGGAGTAAGGCACTAACAATGCAAAAGGTTGGCTGTAGTACGTGCTCGCTTTCTTGTCAAAACCCGGATTGGGAATATGCGCAAGCCTTGATTGACAAGACTGGCGCCGACAAGCGGGTGATGTTGATTTTCACCCTATTGCTGGTCGCGACCCTTGGCTTGGTGGTGCTTCTAGAAAAACTTCGCTTGAGTGACATGACGAGCTTAGTCATTGTCGCTGGTTTGCTTGTAATCCCTGCAGGGCTCCTAAAACTAAAATCTATCATCGTGGATGTTTCGCCCGATGAATTCTTAAGAGGATAGAATTGATGATGTATATACTCCGACGAATCTTGTTCGCAGCGATATTTGGCCCGCTGTGGTCACAAAGCGTTGCAGCCAGTGAGTTACCAGACTTTACTCAGCTGGTGGCCCAGAACGCGCCAGCAGTTGTGAACATATCCACGGTCGGAGAGCCTCGAAAATCTTCAAGCAGAAATCCGGGAAATAGAGAGTTAGATGAATTTTTCCGCCAATTCAGGCCACCGAATGCACCGCGAGGACCGATGCCCTCCAGGTCCTTGGGGAGCGGCTTCATTGTCTCCGATGATGGCTATATCCTGACCAACAACCATGTCGTTGATGGTGCCAGTGAAATCATCGTGCGCTTCAACGATCGTCGCGAATTGGTCGCGACGCTTGTCGGCCAAGATCCACGCTCCGATCTCGCGGTGCTCAAAGTAGAAACCGACGATAAGCTACCCACCGTAACCATCGGTAAGTCCGAGACCCTCAAAGTCGGTGAATGGGTGTTAGCTATTGGGTCACCTTTCGGTTTTGATTACTCTGTTACCGCTGGGATTGTCAGTGCGAAAGGGCGAAGTTTACCGACCGCTCAAAATGAAACCTATGTGCCCTACATCCAGACGGACGTCGCGATTAACCCGGGTAATTCGGGTGGACCGTTGTTTAACCTTGACGGCCGAGTGGTCGGTATCAATGCTCAGATATATTCAAATTCAGGCGGCTTTATGGGCGTCTCATTCGCGATCCCAATTGACGTGGCGATGGAGGTGGCCGATCAGTTACGGGATGGAGGGCGAGTCTCGAGAGGCTGGCTTGGTGTTGTCATTCAAGAAGTGAACCGCGATCTGGCCGAGAGTTTTGGCTTGGATCGTCCGCATGGCGCGTTGATTTCTCGAGTGATGGACGGCACACCGGCACAGCTTGGTGGCCTCCGAGAAGGCGACATCATCACAAAATTCAACGGCCACTCTATCGAACGTTCTGGCGAGTTGCCTCAACATGTAGGTCGCGTACGTGCGGGTAATGAGGTTGAAGTCGAACTCGTCCGCGATGGTGAAAAGATAACGATGGGGCTTGAAGTTGGCGAATTGAGTGATTTGGACAAGCGTGGTCGAGTGGTTACGAGTGGTCCGTCAGATTCAGACCGATTGGGTCTGGGTGTGGTTGACCTCTCTGAGGAAGAGCTCAGCCAGCTAGATATTGAAGGTGGCGTCCGGGTCGAGGATAGCAGTGGTGCGGCGGAAGAAGCCGGCATACGTCCCCGAGACATCATTCTGCGCCTCAATAACCGCGTGGTGATAGACCGTAATGCGTTAGTAGAAATTACGGCAGACCTTGCCCCAGGCAAGCGGGTGCCCGTGTTAGTACTGCGTAACGGCAACACCTTGTTTGTGCCCCTGCAGGTGCCAGAGTAAGGCATGGGCAAATACTGGCCGACAACAAACGTGATAAAAATAGGTTGTTGAGGAACGGTTCGTCTAACGTAGGCGTCAAGACACGACCGCGGGAGTTATAGCGGAGCGAGTATCTTAGCGGCAAAGGTGTGAACAGCGCGTAAACCGTCACTACAACGTCGGCACCTGATGAGCTAAACTCGCGCGCGCTAAACTAACCCCTCTGAGTGCATTAGTGCCGGATATCCAAAAGATTCGAAATTTCTCGATTATCGCCCATATTGATCATGGGAAGTCGACGCTGGCCGATCGCTTCATTCAGACGTGCGGCGGTCTGTCTGAACGCGAAATGGCGGAACAGGTCCTGGATAGCATGGATCTTGAGCGCGAGCGCGGCATTACGATCAAGGCCCAGAGCGTAACGCTGCAGTACCAACACCCGAATGGCGAAACGTATCAGCTGAACTTCATCGATACACCCGGCCATGTGGATTTCAGCTACGAAGTTTCGCGCTCTTTGTCAGCTTGCGAAGGTGCTCTCTTGGTTGTTGACGCGGCACAGGGTGTCGAAGCGCAGTCGGTTGCAAATTGCTACACCGCCATTGAACAGGGTCTAGAGGTACTCCCTGTTCTAAACAAAATTGATTTGCCGCAAGCAGAACCTGAACGGGCTGCCGCAGAAATAGAAGAGATCATTGGTCTCGATGTAGCTGATATTCAAACGGTGAGTGCTAAGACCGGTCAGGGTGTCGAAGGTTTACTCGAGTACCTTGTTGACACAATCGCACCGCCCGAGGGAGATGTCGATGGAAATCTACAAGCGCTAATTATCGATAGTTGGTTCGATAATTACTTGGGCGTGGTATCGCTTGTCAGGGTCGTTGAAGGCACTCTCCGAGTAGGGGACAGGATACTCGTTAAATCGACTGGCAAAGTACATATCGTTGACGACTTGGGCCGTTTCACACCTAAACGCGAGTCTGATAAATCCTTGGTCGCGGGTGAGGTTGGCTATGTCGTGGCGGGTATAAAGGAAATCCAAGGCGCACCGGTTGGCGATACACTAGTGTCCGCCCGATCGCCGGATGTTGAGCAACTACCGGGATTTGCGCGTGTGAAACCTCAAGTTTACGCGGGACTTTTTCCAGTTAGTTCAGATGATTTTGAGAATTTCAGAGAAGCGCTTGAAAAACTGGTTTTGAATGACGCTTCGTTGTTTTACGAGCCGGAATCATCAGAAGCCCTTGGCTTTGGGTTTCGCTGTGGGTTTCTCGGTATGTTGCATATGGAGATCGTTCAAGAGCGCTTGGAGCGAGAGTACAACCTTGATCTCATCACCTCAGCACCAACGGTTGTTTACGAAGTAGAGCTGCAGGATGGCACGATTGAAAAGGTAGATAATCCCTCTCGAATGCCGACTAACTTCAAAGAGATGCGAGAACCTATTGCCGACGTCAACATATTGGTACCACAGGATTACGTGGGTAATATTATGACCCTTTGCGTTGAGCGGCGTGGCGTACAAAAGAATATGCACTTTTCTCAGGGACAAGTTTCAATGCACTGGGAAATGCCGCTGAGCGAAGTTGTTATGGACTTCTTTGACCGCTTGAAGTCGGTCAGTCGTGGTTTTGCGTCACTGGACTATACCTTTATACGTTTTGAAGCGGCCAATTTGGTCAAGCTGGACATCTTGATCAACGGCGATCGTGTTGATGCGTTGGCGAGTATTGTGCACCGTGACCTAGCCCAAAAAAGAGGGCGTTCGCTCGCGGAAAAAATGAAGGAACTTATTCCGAGACAACTCTTCGATGTTGCCGTGCAGGCGGCGATTAGTGGCCAAATTGTAGCCCGGCAAACTGTGAAAGCGCTCCGTAAAAACGTCACTGCAAAATGTTACGGTGGGGACGTGACGCGTAAGAAAAAGTTGCTCGAAAAGCAAAAAGAAGGGAAGAAAAGGATGAAACAAGTGGGCCGCGTTGAGATCCCTCAGGAGGCTTTTCTAGCGGCGCTTAGGGTGGATCGTTAGTGGACGTCGATTTACCTGCAATTCTTTTTTGGGCAGTGCTCGCGTGCGCCACCGTTTGGCTTATAGATATTTTATTCCTGCGTGCAAAGCGCTTAGGCGAAGACCCTGAAGCAAACGATCCCGCACTGGTTGAATATGCTAAGTCCTTTTTTCCAGTGCTTCTGCTTGTACTCATACTGCGTAGTTTTCTTGGTGAGCCGTATCAAATTCCGTCGGAATCCATGGTACCGACTTTGCAGGTTGGTGATTTTATACTCGTCAACAAATATGCGTATGGGCTCAGATTGCCGGTGTTCGGTACGAAAGTCTTCTCGGTTGGTGACCCGGAGCCTGGTGACGTGATGGTGTTTATCCCTCCGCACGATCCACGTTATTTCATAAAGCGGGTGATCGGTGTACCTGGTGACGAAGTGAGATATGAAAACAAAGTCTTATATATCAATGGTAGACGTCTAAAATATGACC
>JAQWQN010000186.1 GCA_029244465.1 Pseudomonadales bacterium | reverse complement strand
GGCTGGCACTGAGACCAATAGCGCTAGGCAGACACTCTACCGGCGCAAATTGAGCGGCCCGCGTTGCCGGCTCCACTGGACCTGAACTTGTGTCGTTGCTCGGCGCCCTTGATCCGCTGCACAACCCCGATTCTGGAATTGTTCCAGTTGAGCCTGACGAAAGGCAACAAGTCCGTCGCCTTATGACTGTGTTTCTCGATGCCGTAGGTGTTGGTGTGCCGAAGCAGAAGCCGGGCACGGTTACTTCCAATGCGCGTGCCCAGCGGTCCAGCATAATTCCGTTAAGATCCTTTGTGGACGCAAATCCGGTCGCCGCAAATTGCCTTTCCCTGTGCTCTATGCTCTGTCTTTGGTAGCCGGCATAGCCTGTGTTGTGCCGATTCGGGAGGGGTGCGATGCTGTTGTTGAGCGATTTTTTGCTGAAGGCATACGATAAGGAATAGCGCATGCGCCAAATTGGGCTAGAGATTCAATCCTGGCCATTGTTGAAGCTGCTTGTAAAGACTGGTCACACCTGGACGCACGGTGCCGTTCTGCTCGTTAACCTTACTGAAGGCGGCAACACGGGTCGCGGCGAAGCAAGCGACGTTGACGGTCTAGGCGAACCTGATGAAAGTATGTATCAGCAGGTTCTCGGGCTGCAAAAACAACAGGAGCAGGGGGGGTGCTGGTGGACGGTTACAGACTCCGCTGTCTGCAGTTGGTGCGCGACATGCAATTGACTGCGCGCTGTGGGACCTTGAGGCGAAGACATCCTGCCTGGATTGGTCGGAACTGGAAGAGGTTGCAGAACACTACCAAATGATGAATACCAAACTGGATAAAACGAGCGGTCTGACGGAAGCGCTGATTCTGGCTGAGAACGGACCTCATCCACTCCGCGATAACCACGGAGTTGTCGTTGGCTTCTCGGTTCAAACATGGGGATTACGGGTATCAAACCTATTCCTCCGTGTGACCTATTGATTAACCTTTTCGTATGACCCGCAAAGAAAATATCGTCTGCGCGCCTAAAATCGTCATGGCCGTGCTACCGCTTTTGGCGCTTGTGGTGATGCTCGTTGGGTCCATCTACCTATTCGGTGACGAGACAACAGGCGGCCCGGGCCAAATTGCTTTAATCATCGCAGGTATTCTTGCCGGTGGCGTGGGTGTACTCAACGGCCACAGTTGGGAAGCGTTAGAAATCGGCGCTGCCAAATCAATACAGCGCGCACTACCGGCGATGTTTATCCTACTAATGGTGGGTACTCTGATCGGGCTTTGGATGCTCGCCGGGACCATTCCATACATCATCTACTATGGGCTTCAAATTCTGGTCCCCGAGGTTTTCTATATCGCATCGGTCGTGCTGTGTGCGACCGTGTCAATTTCAATAGGAAGTTCGTGGACAACCGCCGGAACTGTTGGGCTAGCACTCGTTGGCATTGCAGCGGCATCGGGTCTGTCCGTCGAGATGACGGCCGGGGCGGTGATCTCAGGAGCCTATTTTGGTGACAAATTGTCGCCGCTCTCTGATACGACGAATCTTGCCGCGGCAGTGACCGCTACTGAACTATTTGCGCATATACGCTTTTTACTCTGGACGACGATCCCCGCTCTGTTGGTTGCGTTAGTTCTGTTCGGGATTGTCTCTCTCTCGGCCTCTGCTGATATCGATCAATCGCGAATTGATAGTGTCTCGCTGGCTATTTCTGAAAATTACAACTTGAGCTTAGTTTTGATGTTGCCGTTTCTGGTCACATTGGTCCTTGCGGCACTGCGCAAACCCGCATTTACCGCTCTTTTCTGGGGTGCCGTCACCGCCGCGCTACTTGCGTTATTGACGCAGCCCCAGCTTGTTAACGAAACGGGAAACGTTCTTGCAACCATCTGGCGTGTCGCCGCCAACGGATATACCGCAAATACGGGTAATGCTGTGTTAGATGAGTTGCTCTCTCGGGGCGGTATGGAAAGCATGCTAAATACCATTTGGCTCATTATTTCTGCGATGTTTTTCGGGGGCATGATGGAAAAATCAGGTGCCCTGAATACGCTCGGCCGTTATCTGATGATCGGAGTAGAGTCCGCCGGCGGTCTTGTGCGCAGAGCCGGAATAACTTCTCTTGCTGCGAATCTCGTCACGAGCGACCAGTATCTCGCCATCGCGCTGCCGGCAAGAATTTATGCAGATAACTTTCAAGCAAAGAATCTGCAGACGAAGAATTTGTCCAGAGTGTTAGAAGACTTTGGAACGGTCACTTCCGTACTGATACCTTGGAATACGTGCGGTGCATTCATGGCGGCCACGCTCGGGGTTGCGACAGGTGATTACCTGATTTTTTGCCTGTTTAATCTTGTGAGCCCGGTTCTTTCCTACCTCTACGCACTATTCAATTTCAAAATTGAATATACCGACAGTGCGGAGTTGAGTGACGAAGCAGCGGCATGAATTGGCAGGAAGCGAGCCGATTTGCAGATAACCTCTGGACGGTGTTGCCAGTGGTTGTCAAACCGGCCGATGTTAGGAGGCCGATGTTAGGAGGCCGATGATCTAAGATATTAGCCGTTCCGTGCCATTTTGGCCGCTAGAGCCGCGCGCTGTTGCGAACCCCGCCGACTCGATCAATTGTCAGAGCATTGTTAAGTGCGATCAGTTTCTGAGATTGTCTGCTTGCCTCAATCAGTTGAGAGTCTGGGGCTGTTCTTGTGTACGCAGTTTCCAGTCAGCCTTCGGGTCAATCGGTCCGGTTCAGGTGGCGCGACATTTAGCGCTGTCTCGCGTAAGGAAAGGTTTGTTCAACCATGTCGTGCCATTTCGCAAGCAACCGCTGATATTGCTCGGTGTCTGGTTTTATCATCGCGCGGATCGCAAGACCTCGAACCATGCTGGCGGTCATGGCAACCACAATTTCTGCGTCTGCTGCGGGCCAGCCTTGGTGTTCCAGGGTCGCGATCCATGCCGTTTCCGTCTGTTCGCGATAAGCGCGGTGCGCTTTGGAGATATAGTCTTGCAACGCCTTGCTGCCAGCGAGACCTTTGATGATGTCCATGGCAACATCGAAATTGTGAGAAAAATAGTAATCACGGCAATCGGCTTCGATCGCGCGCAAGGTATCTGTCTGCGCCGTAACCAGGTTGAAATTAGATGTGGTTTTCGCGCGCGCCGCCTCAATAGCATATTCGATGACGGCTCGAGTCACGTCACCTTTCTTGGGAAAGTGATACAGGTGTCCGCCTTGGCTGACGCCAGCATGTTTGGCAACCGCTGCAACGCGAAAATTGGCATAGCCATGGTCACGAATCAGTTCGAACGCGGCGCGTGCAAGCAATGCTTTTGCATCAGCGGTTCTCTGGTCTTGGGTTTTGCGTTGGGGCTTTGCGCTCATTTGACTATTTACTTCCAATCTCAATAGGCGTACTTTACAAGGCGTTTATACGGTATGTTACAGGTTAAGTAAATGCCTGTGGCGTCAGAGTTAAAACGGTGAATAGGGAGGTCCGGATGAATATCCCGCTGCAAAATCTCGCGGAGCCTTATGTGCTCGAAGACAATGATCGAGGGACGTTTCGCGTTAATCGCAGAGCCTTTGTCGATCCTGCGGTGCTCGCCCAGGAGCGCTCTAAAATTTTCGATTGCAGCTGGCTATATCTTGCGCATGAATCTGAGTTGTCTAAGCCTGGAGATTTTCTCACCCGTGCCGTTGGTGGCCGTGAACTTTTGTTCGTCAGAGATAATGACGGCGTGCCCCGGGCTTTTTACAACACCTGTCCACACCGTGGTGCCTTGGTATGTCGCGAAAAGCGTGGAAAAGAAAAGCTCTTTACCTGTATGTATCACGCTTGGACGTTTGATCTACAAGGTAAGTTAGTCCAAAGACCGGAAGCTGAGCGCTACAGTGCCGCCGCGCAGGATGGCATGCACGATCTAGTGCCGGTTGCACAACTGGATGATTATCGCGGGCTCTATTTTGTAAATTTTGATCCAGACAGTGCTGACCTGGTGACCTATCTAGCAGGGACAACAGAATACATTGACCTCACCATGGATCACTCAGAAGTGGCGATGGAAATCGTTCAGGGGGATCAAGAATATGGCTTTCAGGCAAACTGGAAGCTACTAGCGGAAAACAGTTTTGATTCCTATCACGGCCTACCGACTCATGCGACCTACTTTGACTATATCATGGCTGCAGGCGGGCAACTCGGCGAGTCCTTAACGGGGTTGTCTGAGCCGAAAGATTTAGGTAACGGACATGCCGTGATTGAGTATGGCGCACCCTGGGGCCGACCCATAGCAAAACCAGTAGCCGCCTGGGGCGAAGAGGGCGCGAAGGAGTGCGCCGCAATCCTGGCTCGATTGACCGAGCGGTTTGGCAAGGAACGCGCTGAACGAATTGCATACAACAACTTCAACATGGTGATTTTTCCGAATTTTGTCATTAATAATATTATGGCGATCACCTTGCGAACGTTCTTTCCAGACCTGCCCGATCGACAACGGGTCAAAGCCTGGACGTTAGCGCCGGTGGATGAATCGGAGGCTATGCGTGAGCGTCGTTTGTACAACTTCTTGGAGTTTCTCGGTCCAGGGGGATTTGCAACCCCCGACGATTGCGAAGCGTTGAAGTTGTGTCAGCAAGGGTATAGCAATCTCGCCGGGGCCGGTTGGAATGACATTTCAAAGGGTATGGGTCAGAGCGAGACCATCTCCAACGACGAAGAACAGATGCGTATTTTTTGGCGTGAATGGGATCGGCGCATGGCAGCAGCGGAACGATGACACTTTCTGTTACCCGAGCCGATGTGGAAGATCTGCTTTATCTAGAAGCTAGCCTGTTGGACGCATGGAAACTAGATGAATGGCTTGATTTGTTTGAACAAGGCGCCAGTTACTGGGTGCCACCGGCGGGCTCTTCTGATGATGTGGAGCCGAGTACTACCCTCTTTTATATCGCGGATGATTGGTTTCGACTGACGGAACGGGTCAAGAGACTGGGTAAAAGAACGGCACATGTCGAGTTCCCTAAGTCTCGCTGTCGACACATGGTGACGAACGTTCGGTTAGTCAACGGAACCGATGAAGCGTTCTACGCGACGTCAAACTTCGTCACCTATCGAACCAAGGCATCGGTGACTGAAACCTATCTGGGGCATCACATCTACACTATGGCGTTCGTCGATAGGGCCATTCGTATTCGACACAAAATTTCGTTTCTCGATACCGACGATATTTACGATCAAGGCAAAGTCAGTATTATTATTTAGGGGGCTATGTTGGCAGATTTCGCTGGAAAAGTAGCTGTGATTGGCGGTGCCGCGTCGCCAATTGGTTCAGCCATTGCGCGAAGATTACGCAGTGAAGGTGCGCGCCTCATGCTGGGTGATCTTGATGGCGATGGTGTTAACGCCCTGGCCGAAGAACTCCAGGCCGTCACCATTGTCGGAGACTTAAGCGAAGAAACGCTCGTCCGTGACATGGTGGCAGAAACGGTACAGCGACATGGCAAAGTGGACATTCTGGTGAATAATGCAGGCGGCGGTGTTATTAAACCTTTCTTGCAGCACGATGCAGAATCATTGCACAGCACGATGAATCGAAACCTGTGGACCGCCATCTGGGCATGCCATGCTGTGCTGCCTCACATGATTGATGCTGGTTTTGGTCGCATTGTTAATATTGGTGCAGACTCGGTGCGCAACGGACTTTGGGATCATGCGGGATACAATGCCGCAAAAGGCGGGGTGCATGGCCTAACTACCGGATTGGCTCGCGAGTTCGCCAAGACCGGTGTCACCATTAATACGGTCGCACCGTGTATGGTCGGGACGCCTGCTGTCAAAGAGATGCAAGCGCAGGGCAACCCGCTCTTTAAGAGGTTCAACGACGTGATCCCCATCGGCAGGCCGGCTGAATGCGAGGAAGTGGCTTCCATGGTGCGTTATCTAGCGAGCGAAGAAGCAGGTTTTGTCACTGGCCAGGTGGTGAGTGTCAATGGCGGCTCGACAATGCTGTAGCCACATGAGCAAGGTCACTTTTATTTCAGCCGGTAAGGACGAGGTATCTGTCGTCGGTATCGCAGGTGCAAGCATCATGCAATTGGCGACGGCAAACGGTGTGCCGGGTATCGATGCAGAATGTGGTGGCTCCATGAGTTGTGCGACCTGTCATGTATACATTGAAGGCGCCTGGCTAGAGGCTGTGGGTGAGCCTGGCGAAGGAGAGAAAGTCATGTTGGCGTTTGCTGAGAAGCCAGCGCACAACAGCCGGCTGAGTTGTCAAATTCTGTACACTGAAGTCTTGAATGGCATCACCGTACACATCCCAGAGAGTCAATAGCGTTGCCGCTCGTTGACGTCCACTCGCATGTTGTACCGCGGGATTTTCCAACGGCGTCAGTTAACGAACCACGCTGGCCGTGCATGTGTCATGGGCAACGGGGGAAAGCCGACGTGATGGTTGCCGGGAAATCGTTTCGTCAAATAGATGATCGATCTTGGGATTTGGCTAGACGCATAGGGGATATGGACCGTTCTGGTGTGACTCGGCAAGTTCTAAGTCCAATGCCTGAGCTTCTTTCTTATTGGTTTGGCTCCCTTGCAGGACTGGAGATGTCGCGATACGTCAATCATACGCTTGCGGAAATGGTGGCACAGTTTCCAACCCGTTTTTCGGGGCTAGGGATGGTGCCGTTGCAGGATCCGCCGCTGGCGGCGGAAGAACTTGCCCGTATCAAAGCGGATGGACTTTGTGGCGTAGAAGTCGGCAGCAACGTCAATGGTAAATATCTCGGCGAACCGGAATTCGCAGAGTTTCTGGCTGAGGCCGCACATCAAGATTTGGCTCTTTTTGTGCACGCCCTACATCCGGCTGGTGCAGAGCGATTGAGCGAATACCTAGATTTGATTCCCTTCTCGGCTTTCCCTGTAGATACAGCCCTTTGTGCAATGACGTTAATCCGCACAGGTATACCGGAGCGTCACCCTAGTTTGCGGATTGGGTTTAGTCACGGCGGTGGCGCTATTGTGCCGCTGGCGCATCGTCTTGGGCGTGGTGCACAGGTAACCGATCATTTTTCCGAAACGTTAAAGAAAAAACCGATCGAATACGCGCGACAATTCTTCTATGACAACCTTGTATACGATCAGGGCTATATGCGGTATTTGGCGGAAGAATTTGCGCCCGGCCAAATTTTTTGTGGCACCGACTACCCCTATCTAATTATGGACGAAGACCCAGCAAGTAACATCGAGACCGCAAAGTTTGCTGATCCGGAATCAATTCGCTGGCGTGCGGCCCACGCCTTTCTAGGTATCGACGCGAGGATCTATGGCTGAATTATTGGGACTCGGGATTACGCATTACCCACCGCTACTCGGCGCACCTGATGCGTTTGCTAATTTACTGAGAATCATCATGACCAGTGATCTGGTTCCAGAAAAGATGAAACAGGTCGAAAACTGGCCGGGAGAGATGCAGCAAGAATACGAGAGTGAGGTCCAAAAAGCCGCGGAACATCAAGAACGACACATTAAAGCGTTGGCCGAGGTTCGTCGTAGGATTGACGACTTTAATCCCGATGCGGTTATTATGTTTGGTGACGATCAGTACGAAAATTTCAAAGAAGACGTCATCCCCCCCTTCAACATTTACTGTATGGATTCGTTTCATTCACGCCCATTTGAGATGTTGAAAATGCTTGGTGATCCGCCGAATATTTGGGGCGTTGATTCCGGCTTTGCCTACGACGTTGCGGGTAACGGTATTCTCGGACGAAGCCTCGCGCACGCGATCATCGAAAGCGACTGCCCCATTGCCTATTCCTACAAATATGCCAATCACGATCATCTTTCACACGCATTTGCTAACGCGTGTGTTTACCTCGACTGGGATCAGAAAGGATGGCCCTATCCCATTATTCCGATATCGGTTAATTGTTACGGCACCGGGGTGATTAAAAGTCGCGGTGGATTCTCGCATTTGTTGGATAAACGGCCCATGGCACTGCGCGACCCGTATCTGGATGCCCAAGCCCCGGCGGGACCGACGCCACGTTCATGTTTCAATGTCGGGCAGGCACTGCGCGATGCATTGGAACATCGTGATGAACGGATTGTCGTTATGGCCTCATCAGGTTGGTCACATGCTTTCTTGGTTGAAAAACATAGCTACTTGTACCCGGATCGCGAATTCGATGCGGCTCGGGTGAGTGAGCTACGCAACGGGGATCAGGCGAATTGGGCTTCGTTGACCAATAACGAGGTGGAAAGCGCTGGCAGCCAAGAATTTAAAAACTGGATTTGTTTGGCTGGCGTGTTTCCGGAACGACAAGCACAGGTGATCGAGTATTTGGATACTTGGATTTTTAATTCGCAAAAATGTTTTGCGGTTTTCGAATCTTAGTTAAAGCGGTTGGGGTGCCTGCAAGGCGCGGTTCGGACGAGATCGTTCGGCATGCTGAAGCGTCTCGGCGATTTGTCGAAATGACCAATTTAACGCTACGGAATGTATCTCCCCAAACGGATTGATCAGCGCAACGACCGCTCTGAGTATGCTATTTTCTCCGGTCACTTTTAGATTTAGGGATCT
>JAQWQN010000224.1 GCA_029244465.1 Pseudomonadales bacterium | reverse complement strand
GGCAAGCGTCTGCGGGTGGATAAACGCCGAGTTAACTAGCGAGATCGTATTTACAAGGGGGACCACCGAGAGCATCAACCTCGTCGCGCACGTCTTGGGCGACAGCGGCAAACTCGGGGCGGGTGATGAAATAGTCATTACCGAAATGGAACATCACTCCAACATCGTTCCCTGGCAAATGCTCGCCCAGCGAACCGGTGCGACGTTGCGCGGTATCAGGGTAACGCCGACGGGCGAACTGGATTTAGATGATGCAGCCAGAATAATCAACGAACGTACACGCATCCTCGCCTGCGGGCATGTATCAAATGCACTCGGCACAGTGAACCCAGTCGAGGATCTCCTAGCCCTCGCGGCTTCTCATGAAGCCATTACCATCATCGACGGTGCCCAGGCAGCGCTTCATCAAAACGTCGACGTCCAGGCGCTTGGCTGTGACTTCTACTGCTTTTCTGGACACAAAATATTTGGGCCAACAGGCATCGGTGTCCTCTATGGCAAGCAGGCTCTTCTCGAGGCGCTCCCACCCTGGCAAGGCGGAGGCGAGATGATCGAGCGTGTGACACTGCAAAGCAGCACCTATCAAAAACCACCCTACAAGTTTGAAGCCGGGACACCTCACATCGCCGGGGCAATCGGCCTAGGCGCGGCAATAAATTACCTCCAAGGCTTAGATCTGGCTGCCCTGAATTCTGCAGAAGAGACGCTCGTCTCTAAAGCGGTCAGCGGCTTGCAACAAATCCCTGGAGTCCAACTAGTCGGTGAGCCCAACCACCGCTCATCGGTCGTTTCGTTTATCGTCGACGCTGCCCATCCCCATGACGTAGGCACCCTCCTGGACCAGCAAGGCGTTGCGGTTCGCACCGGCCACCATTGCACGATGCCACTAATGGACGCGTTGAATGTTCCAGGCACCATAAGGGCTTCTTTTAGCCTATATTCAAATGATGACGACGTAACGCGTCTATTGGACGGCGTCGCCAAAGCGTTAACGTTCTTGTAGGAGAGAGCCATGAGTGATTTAGACCTCCAAATTACTGATCAAGCACGCGCCCATATTCGTCGCCAGCTTGATCTCACCCAAGCCGGATATTTGCGCCTAGGTGTCAAAGAAAGTGGCTGTAACGGGTTTATGTATATGCTCGATTACCTCGAGGCACCCGAACAACAAGACATCTGCGTTGACTTTCCTGATTCAGTCAGCGTATGCGTCGCAGCTGCCGACCTTAAGATGGTGGCAGGGACTGAAGTCGATATGCTGACCCAGGGGCTTAATACGGCCCTAGTGTTCAAGAACCCTAACGCCACCAGTTATTGCGGCTGCGGAGAGAGTTTTGCTGTCGGTGGTGAGCCCGATGAGCTCGACACCACAGGCGTTTCTGATCTAGCAACAAATGTCGGTACCGATTCTTGATGCCTATAGCCCCTCCACTGTGCCCTTTTCGACCCGGATATTTCACTCATGGAACGTAGAGTCGTCCCCGTTGTGCGAGATTGTGAAGCGAGGCTGGTGCCAACCGGCGACAAGGTGAGCATTCCAGCTGGGGCCTTCGTCACATTGACTCAGACATTAGGCGGCACGTACACCATCGTGCACCTTGGCAATATGGCCCGTATCGCGGGAAGCGACGGCGACGCATTGGGTTTTGAACCGGAAGTTCTACAGTTTCCTGAGAGCGACGCGACGCCCACGGAAGAATATGTTTGGTTCGCCCTACGCTCAGTATTTGATCCCGAGATACCGGTCAATATCGCCGATTTAGGGCTCATCTACGCCGTTGCATTGCGTGACTCTACCGCGCATATCAAAATGACCCTAACGGCACCCGGCTGCGGCATGGGTCCAGTGCTAATCGCTGAGGTTGAAGAGCGCGTTAAGCAAGCACCTGGCATTGATGAAGTTGAAATTGAACTTGTGTTTGAACCACCATGGTCACGAGAGATGATGAGTGAAGAAGCACAACTCGAACTCGGCCTCTTCTAATGGAAAAGCTAGAAGAGATAATCGACACCTTTGAATTTCTAGATGACTGGGAAGATAAGTACAGGTTCGTCATTGACGCAGGAAAGGCCGTTCCGGTCATACCAGAGGCAGCCAGAGTAGACGCCAACCTCATTCGCGGTTGTCAGAGCCAAGTTTGGATGACGACGACCACCAACCCGGATGGTACCCTGCATCTGAACCTAGACAGCGATGCCCATATCGTACGGGGCTTGATCAGTATTGTACTGGCGGCCTACAACGATAAGTCACCAACCGCGATATTAGAGTTCGATATCGAAGGTTTGTTTTCTCGGCTCGCGCTGCTCGAACATCTATCTCAAACCAGAGGTAATGGACTGCGTGCAATGATCCAACGAATTGAACAAATCGCTACCCGGGCAGCGTAAGTGGGTGGGCTTTAACAGTTTGCTTGGAGCCTGCAGGGGTTTCACTTAATCACCGATCAACCCTAACTTGCCGGCCGCCGTATTGGTCGGGCACAACGCGCCTCCCTCCGTCAACCTGCGCTACTGCGGGGTCGGTGTATCTGCGCAGGACAGACAGTAGACCTCTCGACCAATAGGTGCAATTGCTTGGGGAAAAATTGACTACCTGCCCTTATACCGGCGCCAGTCTGCAGGCGTATCGACATCCCAGATTTTATCCAAGAGTTTCACTGACAGGCCTAGGGCCGCTGTAATTTGTAGTGTTTCACCAAGGACTTGGGGCGTACTCCAGGATATGTTACGGAACAACTCAGCGTTCGGCTCGCGCAGGGCGATGAGACCGTAGCCTCCGTCTTCCGTGGGCCCAATCACGACAGCATGCTCTTGCAGCTCAGCGAAAGCTTGATTGACATAAACTTGCGTAATCTCCGGACAGTCACCACCTATTAAACATACGTAATTTGCGCCATGGCGGAACTCATGGACAAAACTGTGTAGCATTCGCTGACCGAGGTCTGCACCCTCTTGAAACTCCACGCTGGCTTTATACATATCAGCCCATCGATCAACCTGATCCGATGGATGGGTAACCCACAATGAACGCATCTGCTTATTCTTTGCCAGCCGTGCAATCTGACTCTCAACAAGCTCTACGTGTGCATCCTGTGCACCCGTCTCCCCGAGGAGCGGGATAAGACGTGTTTTACACGATCCGATAGATGGCGTTCGGGTGAATAGGCACAGCACGTCCATCATCGGGTTTTACCCGAGTAATAGGAACGATAGAGTTCATCCGCATCAGCACCGAAGAAAAAGCGCAATCGATAGCACCACATACTAACAATCGTTCGCACGACACCCTGCAGACGCCACCGTCGAGGCGAGGCACCGACAGTTTCCTTTAGTGGCATATACTTCTTCGGAAAAAACTTCTTAAGACGGCGTGAGGTGGCGATGTCTTCCATCAAACTAAGGTCTGAAAAACCGCCAGCTTCGCGTAGCAACTTAGTATCGAAGAACATTGCCTGATCCCCGGTACATATCTTTGTCAAACGGGAACGCAAGTTCATCATCACAGCGATTACGGGTAGTCCGGCTATCGCCACATCAAACCTCCCCCAGCAATCTCCGCTCCGGCTCACCACCGACCAAACAGATTTCATCTCTTCTGAGACCAGGGCATCTGCATGCAAGACCAGACACATACCGTCCGATACTACCTCTATCGCGGACCGGATCTGTCGGCCCCGGCCGGGCAAAGAGCGCACATACTGACATCCGTTTGCTGCTGCAATTGTGCGGGTACTGGCCAAGTCTGCCCCGTCGACCACCACAATAACCACCGCCCAACTTTGCCCACGCAGGCACTGAAGAAGTACCTCCAGAGCACTATCGTCGGCAAAGACTGGAATGATGACCGCGCCTGTCATGTGGCTACCTGACCTGTAACGTCTAACTCAATACCATTAATTCAGCTAGGCTTTGATGACCTCTTCTGCCACTCGTTGCATGCCTTCAGGCACATTCGCACCGAAAGCGGGCAACGGTATCAATAGCCTTTGCGCACCCGCGTCGGCTAACTCGGCAACAGCGTCTTCGCCACCCCGACCCGTCCACATGCACGAGATTTCAATTTCATTCACGTCGCGATTCTGGGCATCACATGCAGAACGTAGTGCCTGAACGCCTTCTCTTAGCTCACTCGCTACAGTGGTCGGTGCAAACCAACCTTGTCCAAAGCGAGCTGTTCGTTCAAAAATTTTGCCTTTGTTACCGCCCATGACAACCCGCAGAGAGGGCGCTTTGGGATAGCTCTGAAAGCCACTCCAGTTTAAGAATTCGCTTTGATGTTCAACGACATCACCGGCCCACACTTTGCGCATGCCGGCCATGTAGTCATCAAACCTCGCGCCCCGTTTTGCAAATGGCGCACCCAGCGCTTCGTACTCTTCTTTGAGCCAGCCAATACCAAGCCCAAACTCTAACCGTCCATTTGAAACGAAGTCCAGGCTTGCCGCTTGTTTCGCTACATAGAGCGGGTTTGCCTGGGGCAATATGTTCACACCCGTCCCCAACCTCAGCGTTTTGGTATGGGCCGCAATGTGCGATAGCGCAATGAGTGGGTCTATAAAGTTCGCATCAGAGGGGCCACCCATTTTTCCTTCCGGGTTGTATGGATACTTCGATTCATAATCCACCGGTACAACGACATGCTCGAATGTCCAGACAGACTCGTAGTTCAACCGTTCCGCCAATTGCGCCAAACCGAGCATTTGCTCCAGCGAGGCAATCCCAACATTTATCGGCACAAGGCCAATTTTCATTCCTCTTTCCATATCAACATCCTATACATTCTTGATCCATCACCGCCGTTCCAACGATGGTGCCATGATTTCTCTGTTTACCTCGCTATATATTGCATCGTCCGTCAATCGAGCTGAACCAGCAAATGTTTCGACGCCTAGGTCATGGAGTACTTCCCTGGCATCCGTTATCCCGCGGCTATGCGCATACGTTTCGGAAAGGAGGGGCGAATACGGGCGTACCGATCAAACGATCCAAAACTCTAGAGCGTCCGCTCGGCAGGACGCTGTTCGGATACGGCAGAAGCTGGCGATTGCCGCAACTGCACATGGCACAATTCCGGTATATTTGCCCGTTCGCCGCATGAGTTGCCCAAATGATCTGGATTAGTTGTGCTAGTTTTATGGCCTTGGTCGCCTATATCTCTTATCGACTGACCAGGGGTCGCGTTAGCGACAGTACCGGTTTTTTTCTGGCGGGCCGTTCTTTGACCGGGACGTTCATAGCCGGTTCCTTGCTACTTACCAATATTTCCGCAGAACAAATCATCGGGCTTGCCGGTTCTGCATACGCTTTCAACCTAAGCTCTATGGCCTGGGAAATCGGAGCCGTGGTCGCGATCATGATCACCGCTTTGGTATTTTTGCCACGTTATCTCGCCAATGGTTTTACGACCCTACCCCAATTTCTCGGTGAGCGATTCAGCCCAGCTATTCGTTTTGCAACAGTTGCACTGTTCTTACTTGGTTACGGGCTCGTCACTATTCCTTCTGTTCTGTATTCCGGCACCATTGCCGTCGTCGAAACTGTGCTTGGAGACATCACGTCGGACTGGGCGTTTGTCGCGGCGCTCATGGTCATCGCACTGATTGGGATGGCGTATTCCGTTACCGGTGGTCTGCGTGCCATTGCTATCTCCGATACTCTCAATGGCGTCGGTTTGATCTTTTTTGGATTTCTGATACCCCTCCTTGCCTTAGGCCATCTCGGCGACGGCAGTATGGCGCAGGGATGGCGAATTGTGCTCAGTAACCACCCGGAGAAGCTCAACGCAATCGGGGCTAACTCCGATCCAACCCCGTTTATCACCCTCTTTACCGGCATGATCTTTGCCAATCTGGCCTATTGGGGAACCAACCAGTACGTCATCCAGCGCTCGCTCGCGGCGGAAAGCTTGTCCGCTGGGCAAAAAGGCGTATTGATCGCGGGTTTTTTCAAGCTACTCATACCGTTCTTTGTCATGCTACCCGGTGTCATCGCGTTCCATTTGTACGGCGACTCCCTGGTTAGCATGGATCAAGCTTATCCACGTCTTGTGAAAGACGTGCTTCCCGGCTTTCTAACAGGCATTTTTCTAGCCGTACTGCTTGGGGCCGTTTTTAGCTCATTCAACTCTCTGTTGCAGAGCGCAGCGACGCTCATCACCTATGATTTATATGTGCCACT
>JAQWQN010000183.1 GCA_029244465.1 Pseudomonadales bacterium | reverse complement strand
GTTTTACGGGGCTTTGCTCGGAGAAATTGGCGCAAAGCAGTTGTTTGGTCAGGACCGCATTAAGTTCTATGGCAACGGGCAAGGCGCAATGTTAGCAATCTGCATTCCGTACGATGAGAATGCCCCAACTTCTGGCAATGGCACTATGGTTGCCATCGACAGCGGTAGCCGTGAGGGTGTTGATAAGCTCTACGCAAAAGCCGTTGCGTTAGGTGCTACCGACGAGGGTGAGCCCGGCGAGCGTAATCCTGTGTTCTACGGCGCCTATGTGCGCGACCAGGATGGTAACAAACTCTGTTTCTATGAAATGAAGATGTAGTTCCGGGAACCCTCTAGGGCACGCCCTGGGGGCATCTTTGCGCGCGTAGTGGCAAGCGAGTATCATGCCGCGCTTTCTTATTGAGCCGTTTTGCCTTTGTCTATCTCGGATATTCAAATCGGACCCCATACGTTAAAGAGTAACGCAGCGCTTGCGCCTATGGCAGGCCTTACGGACGTGCCTTTTCGCACCCTTGCCTGGCGCTATGGTGCCGCCTATATGGTTAGCGAGATGGTTTCCGATAAGGTAGAGCTGTGGGAGTCCGGTAAAAGCCGTTTGCGACGTATCCCCGTTCCCGGCGTTACTCCGGTAGCGGTGCAGATTGCAGGCACTGAACCAAAGGTCATGGCTGATGCGGCACGGCGACACGTTGATGATGGCGTCGATGTCATCGACATTAATTTTGGTTGTCCCGCCAAAAAAGTCTGTAAAAAGTCAGCGGGTTCCGCGCTGTTATCTGATCTCGGCTTATTGGGTGATATTGTGCAGGCAGTTGTGGCGGCTGTCTCTGTGCCGGTGACGGTCAAGACGCGAACCGGGCTTGGTCGCGACGATTATGCAGGCGCTGATGCCGGGCGCATTGCGGAGTCTGCCGGCGCGGCCTTGATCGTGATGCACGCGAGAAGCCGTGCGTGTCGTTTTGTTGGCGATGTCGATTATAACAAAGTGCGTGAACTCACCTCGGCGGTGGCTATACCAGTGTTGGTCAACGGTGACATATGGACACCATCAGATGTTCGCAAGGCACTGTCAGCGACCGGTGCTGATGGGGTCATGATCGGGCGGGCAGCGCTAGGCCAACCATGGTTGTTTCAGGAGTTAAGGGGTGGCGGCCTGCCGGGCCTCGCGGAGCGCTGGGATGTGGTACTGGAACACGTTTCGTTACTGCACAGTTTTTACGGCGAAAGGGCTGGTGTGCGAATCGCGCGCAAACATATTGAAGCCTATGGCCGAACGTTAGGGTTCGATCCGAGTGGGTGTCTTCGGATTGATGAAGCACATGGGCAAAGTGCGTGGCTGCTGGCAACCCGGAAAAGAAAGTTATCTACAAATACTAAGAGCATGGCACGCAAGCGCGTCAAACTTCTGCGGGAAGAGGCCGCGTAGAAGAATCGTTCTAGTCCTAGATCCGAAAAGTTCTGGTCTTAGATCCGAAAAGATAGTTAGAGACAAACGTTAGAAAAGATATCTAGAGACATACCCAGCTAAGTCCTAGAAAGAAGAGCAACAAAGGGGGGAAGAGTGGCTGCACTCAACATCAGAAGAGCGCTGCTAAGCGTCTCCGACAAAACAGGCATCGTTGATTTAGCGAGAGGCCTTGCGGAGCACGGTGTCGAGCTACTGTCGACTGGTGGTACTTACCGCACGATTCTCGAGGCAGATATACCCGTCGTGGAAGTGGCCGATTACACGGGATTTCCAGAGATGATGGACGGACGCGTAAAAACGCTTCACCCCAAAGTTCATGGCGGCATTCTCGGTCGCCGAGCTATTGATGGGGATGTGATGGCTGAGCATGATATTCAGCCGATTGATCTTGTCGTCGTTAACCTTTATCCCTTCGTAGAAACCGTCCTGCGTGAAGACTGCACGGAGGAGCTTGCTATCGAGAACATAGATATAGGCGGTCCGGCGATGCTGCGATCCTCGGCGAAAAATCACCAAGATGTGCTTGTGGTCGTCGATCCGCAAGATTATGAGCGAACCTTGGGTCAGCTGGATGAGGGCATAAACTTTACTACTCGCCGTGCGTTTGCGGTTAAGGCTTTTCGCCACACCGCACAATATGATGCGACGATAGCAGGATACTTAGGCGCGGAAGAGACCTTGCCTGAGTCCATCAGCCTTGCTTTTAACAAGGTGGACGAGATGCGTTACGGCGAAAATCCGCATCAAAGTGCTGCTTTCTATCGGGAGGTTATCCCGCCTACCAGTGGCACGATCGCCAATTACCAGCAGCTGCAAGGCAAAGCGCTTTCATATAACAATATAGCCGACACAGATGCGGCGCTAGAATGTGTCAAGGTCTTTGCCGAACCAGCCTGTGTCATCGTCAAGCATGCTAATCCTTGTGGCGTGGGCATAGCAGAAAATATTAGTGCTGCATACGACAAAGCGTTCGCGACCGATCCGACGTCGGCATTTGGTGGCATTATCGCGTGCAACCGAGAGCTTCAAGGTGACGTTCTCGATCGTATTTTGGAACAACAATTTGTCGAGGTGGTTATTGCGCCATCTGTCGATGATCAAGCGGTAGTCATCGCAAAGAAGAAGAAAAATGTTCGGCTCTTGGTGTGTGGCGACCTAACGAGTGGTCGTCGTGGCTTGGAGTACAAGCGTGTCGGTGGTGGTCTGCTTGTTCAAGACGCGGACGAGATTTGTTTGGATGAATCGGCGTTAAAGGTTGTCACCCAGTCACAGCCTAGTGAAGCGATAATGCATGACTTGTTGTTTGCCTGGAAAGTCGCTTGGTTTGTCAAGTCGAATGCGATTGTCTATGCAAAAGATGGACAGACCGTCGGCGTTGGTGCGGGTCAGATGGCCAGAGTCACGAGTGCTATAATAGCGGCAATCAAAGCGACTGATGCAGAGCTGGACGTACCGGGTGCTGTGATGGCGTCGGATGCGTTTTTCCCGTTTCGTGACAGTATCGACGCGGCTGCGGAGGAAGGCATTGCGGCAATCATTCAACCGGGCGGGTCCATGCGTGACCAAGAAGTGATCGAGGCGGCAGATCAACATGGCATACCGATGATATTCACCGGGATCCGTCATTTCAGACATTGAGACGTACCATCGAGAAGACTGAATTAAGGGAGGCGCGATGAAGGTTTTGGTCATTGGCTCAGGTGGTCGAGAGCATGCGCTGGCGTGGAAATTGAGCCAGAGTCTGGGCGTCGCTGAGGTATTGGTTGTGCCAGGTAACGCGGGTATTGACCGGGACGACGGTCTGCGCTGTGTCGATATTGATGTGCTCGATTTCGACGGACTCATTAAGCTTGCTAAAGAGGAAGACGTTGGCTTCACTATGGTCGGCCCGGAGGCACCTCTCGTTGCGGGTGTTGTTGATCGTTTCCAGGCGGAAGGACTACCTTGTTTTGGGCCCAGCGAAGGGGCTGCTCAGCTCGAAGGGTCAAAAACGTTCACAAAAGAATTCCTAGCGCGTTATGACATACCGACCGGTGCCTACGAAGCGTTCACCAATGTCGACGAGGCAATCGCCTATATCAAAGCGCAGGGTGCGCCCATTGTTGTCAAAGCAGACGGTTTGGCAGCTGGGAAAGGTGTCGTCGTCGCGCAGACGGTTGAGGAGGCGATAGCAGCTGTCCAGGATATGTTATCTGGCAATGTGTTCGGTGACGCGGGTGCTAGAGTGGTGATTGAAGAATTTTTAGCGGGTGAAGAGGCGACCTTCATTTGTATTTGTGATGGAACGACTGCCCTACCTTTTGCGTCGTCGCAGGATCACAAGGCACGGGATGATGGTGATCGTGGACCCAATACGGGGGGTATGGGTGCTTACACACCGGCCCCAGTAATCGATGATGAAATGCATACCAGAGTAATGGAGCAAGTCATCGCACCAACGCTTACTGGAATGGCACTAGACGGTGTTCCCTATACAGGCTTTTTGTATGCGGGGTTGATGATTACACCGCAGGGTCAACCCAAGGTCATCGAGTTCAATTGCCGCTTTGGTGACCCTGAGTGTCAGCCGATTATGATGAGAATGGAGTCAGATCTGCTTGCGGTATGCCAGGCAGCCCTAGCTGGTGAATTGGCGTCTACAGATTTGGCTTTTGATCCCAGAGTTGCGCTAGGGGTGGTGATGGCTGCTGGTGGGTATCCGCTTGCTTACGCCAAAGGAGACCCCATCAGTGGACTCGACAAAGAGCTCGTTGATACTAAGATATTTCACGCGGGTACAGCGCGCGATGGTGATGACATTGTTACCAATGGTGGCCGCGTATTGTGCGTTGTGGGCGTTGGCAGTAGTGTCACAACGGCTCAGGCACGAGCGTATGAACGCGTTGATCTCGTCGGCTGGCGAAACCGTTTTTTCCGCAAAGATATTGGGTATCGCGCTATTGAGAGAGAGCAATAATCGGCAGATAAAGCGCATGCGCAGCAAGGTGGTTTTTCGCTTCTGCTCGATATCGAAATGCAGCACTCTGTAGATAGGGTGAACGGTGACCTCTACGAAATCCGCTTGTGCGATTTTCTTCAATCGAAACTGAGGTAAGTCCTGTCTCGATGCGAATGGCGCAACGGGCTGGCTGCAGCGTGACGCACGGTGTCCTTGCCAGTGCAACAATAGTTGCTCGTGGTCAGGAAGGCAGAGGCTGTTTCGTTGTCGAGTCTGGGTTCGGTCGGGTCCATCGTGCTCGAAAGACGCATTGGTGTATTGGTCCGGGTGCTTTCTTTGGTGAAGATTTGGTCGTTAGAGTAGACGCGAGATATGCTGACATGAGTTCAGTAATCCGATGCGATTGCATGCCATACAGGGAGAGGTATTCGGTGACTAAGAGGTCCCGAAGTGGGTCGAGCGAGCGCAAGGCTGTATCCGATCCCCAACAACGCGATTACTTAACGGGGGAATCTATTGCTGAGCAGACCCTGCGTGCTTGTTGGTTGGTTCAGCATGGATACCAAGTCTCGAGTCTAGGCAGGGACCGTGCGGTCTTGAGCCCAAGAGCGCAAAGACTCGATACTCTCGGCGCGAAGCACCGAGATGGGATAGGTTCGTTCTAGTGCACCGGCAATATCTGCCTGAGTGATACTGTCTTCTCTAGCCGCTGCTAAGTATCGTGCGGACACGATGGCTTCTTCGATTTCAGCCCCAGTAAATTCATCGGATTTTAGAGCAAGTTCCTCTAAGTCGAAGCCATCTGGGTTGAGGTCGCGCTTAGCCAAATGAATGCGGAAAATCTCTTTGCGTACTGCGGGGTTTGGCAGATCGACGAAAAATATTTCATCAAGACGCCCCTTGCGCATCAATTCAGGCGGGAGCCCACTGATGTCGTTGGAGGTGGCGACGATGAACACGGAGTTTTGATTTTCGGCCATCCAGGTCAGCAAAGTGCCAAGTACGCGTTGCGAAGTTGCATTGTCCGCCTGACCGGTGGCCAGGCCTTTTTCGATTTCGTCCATCCAAAGTACGCAAGGCGACATTTGTTCTGCCTGCTTCAGCGAGTTACGCAAGTTACGTTCGGTCTCGCCAAAAAACTTGTTGTATAGGGTCCCGAAGTCTAGGCGTAGTAAGGGAATCGACCAGAAGCCGGCGACCGCTTTTGCGGCAAGGCTTTTACCGCCGCCCTGTACGCTGAGCAGTAAAATACCCTTGGGGCGGTCTTCATCCGTGGACAACAAAGCGTTTTTGCGTAGGTTTAGCCAACCTTTGAGGTTTTCTAGCCCAGCAACGTTCGAAAAACGCTCCGTATCGTATTCGAAATGTAAAACACCTTCCGCGTCCATTAACTCGAACTTCAGTTTGTTAATAGCGGGGATGTCGGATTCGGTAATTGCACCGTCAGCGTATATCGCGTGCCGGATAAGCACTTGAGCATCTGCGTGAGAGATGCCACGTAGGTTAGCAATCAGCTTATTGAGCGTACGATTGTCCGTCCGTACTTTTTTCTTGTTTTGTTGTGCCCATTGCTGGGCGTGCGTCCGTACCATGCCCATGAGTTCGTCATCGCTTGGTAGCCGCAGATTCAGGTTGGCGGACATCCGTCCGATTTCTTGTGGAATGTCGAGCTTGTGGCTAACGAAGATGATCGTGTTCTGTAGTCTTTCGAAGTCTAGTGCAATGTCCTTCAGGTACCGCGTGTTCTTTGGCTCGCCCTTCAAATATGGATGGAAGTCACACAGTACATAGATGGCTGGACCGGGCGTGGTCGCGATATGCTGCAATAGCTCTTCTGGTTCATCGTGCTCGGTTGGGTCGTTTGACGGATGTTCACCGAACCCCCCTAACCGCAGACCACGGGTAATAGTCCACTCAAAGAATGATATGCCGCGTTCCATCGCGAATTTCAGGAGGAGAGCCTGGACGCGCTGTTCGTCGGGCGATTCGATGCCAATAATTGGAATGCGAGCGTCGAGCAGGACGTTGAGATCTTTTGTGTCGGCCATAGTGATATTATGCACCGCTTCTAGTACAACGGTGTGATCTGCTTTTGGCGATCGCTCCGAGCAAAGGTGAATCGCGCGGATGAAAGGGTTTGTGGTGTATCGATGACTGAACGCGAACAAAAAGAACCAGGTCGTTCAATGAGTAACTTGTTTGACGATGTGGTGCTCGGATTTGATCAGGCCCTGAAGACGCTGACAGGGCAAGTAGAGGCTTCTCGAGCGAATCCTGCAGGCGATGTCGTGGAACTTGCGCTTGAGGAGGAAGATCGGGCACATGCCGTTGGGCTGATGCGGGTCAATCACGCAGGCGAGATTTGTGCGCAGGCACTTTACGAAGGGCAAGCATTGACGGCGAAAAGTGATGTCGCTCGCCAGGCACTAAAGAGCGCGGCGCAAGAAGAACGGGATCACCTCGCATGGTGCCGCGAAAGGCTCGCGGAATTAGGTGGGCGTTCAAGCGTTCTAGATCCTTTTTTTTATGCTGCATCCCTTGTGATTGGCGCCGCTACTGGTTTAGTCGGAGACAAAGTGAGTCTAGGTCTGGTTGAAGCAACGGAAGACCAAGTTGTCGAACATCTCAACAGACACTTATCTGAGTTACCCAAAGCAGACCATAGAAGTCGTACAATATTGGAACAGATGCGGCGCGACGAAGCCCGTCATGGCGACGAAGCTCTTGCGATGGGTGGTGAGTCGTTCCCTCAGCTCATCAAGGCGGCAATGACCGTGGTCTCCCGTGTCATGACGAAGACGACATACAAACTCTGATGGCGGGTGACAGCATTACGCGGACCGAATCTCAAAGGTATGGCCGATCTCTACCCCTGCGCGCTGCAACATAATAGAAGCAGAACAGTATTTTTCAGCGGTGAGGTGAATTGCCCGTTGTACTTTCTTTGTTTCTAGACTCTTTCCCTGAACGATGAAGTGAATATTTATGGTCTTGAATACCTCAGGGACCTCGTCAGCGCGGGTGGCTGTGATCTCTGTCACACAATGGGTCACTTTTTGACGCGCCTTGTCCAAAATGTTTACAACGTCGAAGGACGTACAACCGCCTAATCCCATTAACATGAGCTCCATTGGCCGAGCACCTGTGTTTTCGCCGCCAGAATCTGGGGGGCCGTCGATCGTTATGGTATGGCCCGAGTCTGCAGTGGCTGTGAATTGGCGTTTTCCTCGCCATGTAATCGTCGTGTGCATAGTGTCTCGTTTACTGAGTTTTTGAGAAAGAACGAGACATACTCGTGCAAAAGTAGTGAACTGCGACCGCTCAGAATGTGAAAAAGTACCGTCTGTCGACCACGTCTCGTAACAGTTCACATTCTTCACCTAGTATTCATCACAAGCAACGTGTAACGAAGGAGCGCAACAAATGCTAGTAGCAAGATCAAACAATACGGGAGGCCGACCGTTAACAGCGAGAGGTTTCCGAATGAACCCAAATTCAGAAGGCACAGCGACGCATTTAGATGCTTTCTTAGCCGCTGCCCACCGCCGGAAGTATCCGGCTAAGAGTACTCTCATCTACGCAGGTGATAAGAGTGACTCGATTTACTACATTCTCAAAGGGTCTGTGACCGTGCTTGTTGAAGATGAGTCCGGTCGCGAGATTATCGTAGCCTATCTAAACAAGGGCGACTTCTTTGGTGAAATGCCGCTGTTTACGGAAGACACCCCACGTTCTGCATGGGTAAAGGCAAGAACTGAATGCGAAGTTGCCGAATTGTCGTACAACAAGTTCAAGGAATTGGCCGAGCGCCATACCGACATGCTTTACGCGGTCGGCAAACAAATGGCTGACCGGCTTATTCGAACCACGCAGAAAGTCAGTGATCTGGCGTTTTTGGACGTGACTGGTCGAGTGGCTCGGACACTGCTTGAACTGACCAAGCAACCAGATGCGATGACTCATCCGGATGGTACGCAAATTAAAATTACCCGCCAAGAAATTGGCCGAATCGTCGGCTGTTCGCGGGAGATGGTTGGACGAGTTCTGAAAACCCTAGTGAGCCAAGGATTGGTCTCTGTCAAAGGAAAGACCATGGTGGTTTTTGGTACGCGCTAAGACGTAGTCGCGCTCGTGCAGGGATGGTCTGTATACATGGATGTATGCAAAAAAGGGGCGCTAAGCCCCTTTTTTTATGCCCAAAGTATTCTTAATACGAAAAGCCATATCGCGTTAGGCTAGAGATCTAATCATCGATGGGAAAAAAAATGGCTCACCACGGCATACACCATCTAGGTCTGGCCACACATGACATGGAGGCGACACTTGATTTCTACGAGAATACGCTGGGCTTTGAAACTAAAGTTTGCGATCTCTTGCGACCTGAGGCGGGAGGCGTGATCCGACATGCATTTATGGATGTTGGGCAAGGTGAGATGATTGCATTCATGGAGTGTAACGACGTACCGACAGTCTCTGCCGATTTTGATGCGGGGATCAATCATGGCTTAGGCATCGCGGGTGGGGTCATCCATTTCGCTTTCAAAGCGCTAGATGAAGAAGATCTTGACGACAAACGCGATCTACTCAGGATTCGGGGTGTCGATGTGACCGATGTTGTCGATCACGGTTGGTGTAAATCGATCTACTTCAGAGACCCGAATCATCTACAGCTGGAATACTGTGTATTGTCTGGCGATCTTGCCGCAGAGCTCGTTGCTGATCGCACTACAGATGAATGGGCGCAGCTCGCACGCACATAGGAGACTAGTTAATCACGGTTAGGCCCAGACTAGGGGTTCAAGTGTGATTATCTGCTAGCTAGAAAAAAAGAGTGCTTGCAACTCGCGACCTGGATCAGGCGCGCGCATAAACGCTTCTCCAACCAAGAAACAATGCACGCCGTTGGTCTTCATGCGTTCAACATCTGAACGTGTCGAGATACCGCTTTCAGTCACAACCGTGACATTGTCTGGAATTTGCGGGAGAAGACCTATGGTCGTATCCAGACTTGTTTCAAAAGTCTTAAGGTTGCGATTGTTTATCCCGATTAGGCTTGGTCGTTGCGCTAGAGCGGATTCCAATTCGACTTGGTCGTGTACTTCTATGAGCACGTCCAGTCCGATACCCTTTGCTGTCTGATTCAATACGGTGAGGCGCATGACATCGAGCGCGCTGACGATCAATAAAATACAATCGGCGCCCAGAGCACGGGCCTCGAATATCTGGTATTCGTCGATGATAAAGTCTTTGCGAATCACAGGTAGATCAACCACGGCGGCGGCGTCCTGGAGGTACTGATCGCTACCCTGGAAATATTGTTCGTCGGTCAGGACTGAGAGGCAGGCAGCCCCTGCGGCTGCATAGGAACGGGCTATGGCTGGCGGGTCGAAGTCTGGCCGGATGATGCCTTTGCTTGGGGATGCTTTCTTGATTTCTGCGATTACGCCAGGTTCGCCGTTCGCCACTTTTGCTTGGAGTTGTGAGACAAATCCTTTGGTTGTTGATCGACTCTCTGCGGCTCTGCGTACCTCTGCGAGAGGTACGCTGCTTATACGTGCGGCGACCTCTTCCCGCTTGGTCTTGATAATGCGGTCGAGTATGTCGCTCACGATTCCCCCATCATCCTGCTGATGCGGATGAGTTCTTCCAGGCGTTCTTTCGCGAGACCGGATGCAATTGCATCTTGCGCCATAGCAACGCCATTGGCGAACGTGGTCGCAACGTTAGACACATAAATTGCCGCTCCGGCATTGAGAGCAACGATGTCTGCTTCCGGCGTATCTGCTTGAGAAATTGCTGACCTCACCAGGCTTAGGCTGGATTCGGTAGAGTCTGCCGCTAGTTTCGCAACGTCCCCCGCGTGCGCGAGCTGAATTTCGAAGTCGCTTGGTGAGACTTCGTATTCTTCAATGGTACCCGCTTTCAATTCGACGACTTTACTCGGCGCGTCAAGACGAATTTCATCCAGGCCTGCGCTGTGCACGATCATGGCATGTTCAGAGCCGAGCAGCTTGAGGACTTCTGCCATGGTCCGTTGCCACGCGGCGCTGAAGACGCCGATAACCTGACGTGTGGCCCCCGCTGGATTGGTCATTGGCCCGAGCACATTCATCATGGTTCGAATGCCGATCTCTTGTCGCACGGGTCCTGCGAAACGCATGGCACTGTGATGAGCGGGCGCGAACATAAAACCGACGCCAACCTCCGAAACGCAGGTTGCGATCTGTTCAGGCGATAATTCTAGATTGACCCCAGCGGCTTCGAGGACGTCTGCGCTGCCGCAGAAGCTGGTCATTTTGCGGTTACCGTGCTTGGCGACCTTTGCCCCTGCTGCTGCGGTTACGAAGGCTGCTGCAGTTGATATGTTGAAGAGTTTGGTACCACTGCCGCCCGTTCCGCAGGTATCGACTAA
>JAQWQN010000172.1 GCA_029244465.1 Pseudomonadales bacterium | reverse complement strand
CCGCAGCACTGCCCGTAAACAAACACAACGGTGTGCCCAAATTGCTGACATCGAGTTTAACCAGACGGCTAGCGCCACTCGCTTTGACAGTAGCCGCTCGCGTTTTAGCAGCCTCAAAGAGTTCAGCATAGGTAAAAGCCTGACCAGTACTGCCATCTGTAAAAGCCGTTCTGTCGGGAAATGCTCCACTCGCCATTTCCAGCAACATCATGATATTCATATTCGCGCCTCTTCCTCCGGACCGCGCATTCTATTGATTCACGAGCGGCTTGACAAAGTCTCTTAAGGACCAGAACCTGATAGATCGACATCTAGCGAATATTGGCGATTAAAAAACATGAAAACTGCAATCTCGATCGGTTCTGCCTACTACAACGGCGAGGACTGGGATCAACTGGTTGAATACACAAAAGCGGCAGATCGTCTGGGTGTCAGCCAGGCTTGGTCAGCGGAGGCGTGGGGGATGGACGCGATTGTACCTTTGGCCTATTTGGCGGGCCAAACTGAGAACATTCACCTCGGTACCGGTATTCTGCAAATCAGTTCTCGGGTCCCGTCCATGATCGCCATGACCGCCCAGAGCTTGGACACGGTCTCAAATGGTCGCTTCATCCTCGGATTGGGTGTATCCGGCCCACAGGTCGTTGAGGGCTTGCATGGCGCTGCATTTGCCAAGCCCTTGTCGCGCCTGCGGGAAGTGGTTGAGATCCTTCACATTGGACTTAAAGGGGAAAAACTCGCCTATGACGGCGACCACTATCTCCTGCCTCGTCCAGGCGGCGAAGGCAAAGCGATACGTCTATCGCAGCCACCGCGACCGGACCTACCCATTTATCTCGCGACTCTAGGACCTAAGTCTTTGCAAATGACCGGCGAACTCGCGAACGGCTGGTTAGGCACATGCTACCTACCCGAACACGCCCACGTTTTTCTCGACGACATTAAGGCTGGCGCCAGCAAAACTGGACGCAGCATCGCCGATTTAGACATCCAAGCAGGAGGTTATTTTGAAGTGAGCGAGGACGTCGAACGGTTGATTGCCGAACGCAAACCCGCCATGGCTTTCACGCTGGGCGCGATGGGCTCAGCCAAAACCAATTTCTATAACGACGCCTTCTGTAGAGCGGGTTACGAAGATCCCGCCAAAGAAGTGCAAGGGCTTTGGGTCAGCGGCAAACGCGATGACGCCATCAAAGCGGTCCCAGACGAGATGGTTCTGATGGCTAATTTGATCGGCACACAAGACATGGTTAAAGAACGATTGAAAGCGTTTGAAGACTCTGGCGTCAACACCCTTCGCCTGGGCACGGGGGGCACAACCTGGGCTGAACGGACCGCTGCTCTTGAAGAGGCAATGGATCTTATCAAAACGGCTTAGTCGTTACAGAACCCAGTGACAGGCGCTAACGAACCCGCAGCCGATAGTCACGATACCGGTGCCAGCCGGGCATCGTGGCAGGTTCGGGTATGCTTGCGAGTTCGAGCTGGGGCATGCTTTCAAACAGAGTTTTGAAAGCAATCTTCGCTTCCATCCGCGCTAAAAAAGCACCTAAGCAGAAATGATTGCCTTGAGAAAAAGACAGATGTTTATTCGGGTCTCGCTGTATATCGAAGACATTAGGGTTGTCGAACACCGCCTCATCCCGATTGGCTGAACCGAGGATGGGCATCACGGCCATCCCCTTCGGAATGACAACACCTCTTATCTCGATATCTTCCCTGGCGTAATTCATTTTGGTGCCATGTACTGGTCCAGAAAAACGCAGGAGTTCTTCTACTGCAGACCCATATAAGCTTGGATTAGATCGAAGCTTGGCAAGTTCATCCGGATGCTCAAGCAGGGTAATAACGCCATTACTGATCAAATTTGCGGTGGTTTCAAAACCCGCAATAATGAGAATGAACACCATGCTAACCAACTCGTCGTCACCGAGTCGATCGCCCTCGATCTCCGCCGCGATGAGCCCTGACAGAATATCGTCAGATGGATTCTGTTTCTTGCGTTCCACAAGCTCGCGGACAAACTTCACTAGGTTGCGTAAATCCCAGAAAATTGTGCGGGCAATACGCCAGCCATTCAATCCCTCAGAAAGGGCCCGAACACCCTCACGAAAACGGGGCATATCGTTCTCACTCACACCAACCATTTCGGCTATAGCGCGCATCGGAATAGGCAGCGCATAGTCTTCCTGCATGCTGAACTCGCCCTTTGCAACACAAGCCTGGGCTAATTCTTGCGCCCATTCGTTGACCCGCAATTCAACTTGCGTAAGCGACTTCGGTGAAAATGCTTTCTGCACAAGCTGCCGAAGCCGGCGATGCTGCGGGTCATCTTCGTTGATAATACTCTCAGCCAGAAACTTCAGATTACTTGGAACTGGAAAGGGGAAACGACTACCCCCCGTAATCTTGGCGCGATTACGGCCGAACCGCTCGTCTTTGACGACGGTCAAACAGTCATCGTATCGCGCAGTGACGAAAAATTTGACCCCCAACAATTTAGCGCGATGTACTGGTAGATGCTCGCGCAAGTACTGGTAGTAGGCCCAACGATTCTGAACCAAGTGCCTATCCTGCAGATTGAGCGGTCTATTCGCAGCTATTTTGATCAAATCGGGTACAGGGGCGTTCATCGCAACTATCCAACAATTTTACTACGTTTAAGGCTACACCCGATCTAGGCTCAGACAAACCCCTTTGCTGCACGCTTGGTCGCATCTCTTCTCGCGGCTGCGCAGTTTCGGCCGTGCTTGGGTCGCAGCTGGTCTAAGAGCCCAACGAGCGTGGGCGGTTCCCTGACGGCTTCTGCAAAAGCTACCTCGTTCGTTGTGGGCGGCTTTGTGGCGCCCGATATTTTGCGCGCGAATTGCAATGCCTCACCCTGTTTCTCATCTCGAGCCCCAGGAGGCTCCAGATTAAGGCGAGGCTGAATGCTTCGACACATAGCATTGCACTAGACGCCCCGGTTAGATGAGTTGGCTAACTAGACATTTAGCGCGCCCGATACTGGATCCGAAGCTCCGGCAAATTACGCAGAATAAAGCTTGCTTCTGCCACTGGTTCAGGGGTGTTCGCTTCCAATCGAAAATCACATCCAAGCGCCAATAGTTTCTTAAAGCCCAGATTTAGCTCCTGTCTCGCAAGCGGGGCGCCAATGCAAAAATGCACCCCAGCACCAAAAGCGAGTTGGGCCCCCGCTTTTGCTCGATGGATGTCTAGGCTATCCGGCGCTTCGAATTGTCGTTCGTCGCGATTGGCTGCCCCATAGCGCAACATAACGAGTTCGCCAGCCCGCAAAGGAAAGCCACCTAACTCAGTATCCTTTGTTACCAACCGCGGCAATCCTTGCACTGGCGCTTCGAGTCTGAGAATTTCCTCAACAAAGGTTTTGATGAGTTTGTCATTACCACGCATCTCATCTTGCACCACTGGGTTTCTGCACAACAGCAACATGCCCCAACCAAAGGCGCTTGAAGTGGTTTCATGCCCTGCCACCAAGAACTGGTTGAGGACGCTAAGACATTCACCATGTGTCAGGAGTCGGTCTTCACCCTCCAACTTCGCGTTGGCAAGGATAGTGATCATATCTTCCTGGGGTGTTTGTCGCCGTGCTTCGACAATCCCGATCAAGAACTGTTGCAGATCGACAGCCGTCTGTGCCCGAGCAATCATTTGCTCGCCAGATAAGGGCGTTAACCTCAAACCAGACGCAGCATCGGTCGCTGCCCGATCGAAGAACGTGCGTTCATTCTCCGGAATCCCCAATCTATCGCCGATAATTTTCAACGGCACCGGGAATGCGAACTCACTCATGTACTCTGCATGATCGCGCGCAAACATCCGCTCGGCATTCTCATCGACAACCGCCTGCACGGTAGGTTCGGACAAACGGACTTGAGAGGCAGTAAACAACTGGTTGACCAGCGATCGGTATCTCGTATGGTCCGGCTCATCCAGCGTCAGCATCGTTGGTGGAGTCACCACCATTTTTGCGTTCACCGCAGTCAGTTGCTGTTGGACTTCAGGTGCCGCCTGTTCAAACGCTATGATCTGCGAGGCGGCTAAGAATTGATCATACTGTGAAGAATAAGTTGCTGTATCTCTGATCGCTTCACGCACCAGGTCGTAGCGCGTCACGACGTGAATATTCATGCTTTCTTCAAAGTGAACTGGCTGTTCGTCGCGCTTTTCTTTGTACGCGGGATATGGGTCCAGCAAGGTTTCGATTGCAAATAAACTCATAGTTTCACCATTCCGCCATCGACCATTAACGACTGGCCGGTTATGTTCAAGGAATCATCCGAAGTCAAGAATACGACTGCATTTCCGATGTCAGCCACCGTTTGTTCACGCCGCAACGGTGTGCGGTCGAATATGTGGGGGTAATCACCACGAGCAATCCCTTCAAACCACACTCGTGCATCCTGCCCCTTGAACTCGGGTATCGTCTTCACCGCTCGCTCTGCGTTTCCTTTCCAAGCGTCCGTATACACGATCCCTGGACAGACCGAATTCACATTAATGTTGTGCGGCCCAAGCGATTCCGCCTGAGTCTGAGTCAAATTGATCAACGCCGCTTTCATTGCACCATAAGAGGGGTGCACAAAATACTCGAGCATTTTGTCGGATAACGACGCACGTCCTGCGATCGATGATATATGGATGATCTTGCCCGTCTGACGCTCACGCATGTGTGGAATGACTGCTTCTGACATAAGCACCAGCGGTTTAACGTTCTGTGCGTAGAGCGCATCCCAAAGTGCCGCCGCCATACCCAGTTCGTGATCTTCCGGTTCGATAGCGGACTTCGGTCCAGCCCCAACATTATTCACAAGAATGTCAATTTGGCCAAACGAATCTAGCGCAAGATTTCGCATCTCCAGGATTTTATTGGGATCAGTTATATCACCCACGAGACTCACAACGTCAACACCTTGTGCCGCAATTTCGGCGACTGTCGTCGCGGTCGTATCCGCAGAAAAGGAGTTCACCACGAGACGAGCCCCTTCGCGCGCAAGCGCCAGTGCAATACCTTTGCCAATACCCCGACCAGCTGCAGTGACCAAGGCCACTTTCCCTTCAAGTTTCATAAACGTCTCCCGTCTTGCCTCTGCTAATTTCTGGCCCTATGCAGTCATACCCGCATCGATGACAAATTCCGCACCCGTCACGTAATTCGACTCATCTGATGCAAGATAGAGAATGCAATTCGCTATATCCAGGGGCTCACCAGGTCGCCCCAACGGGATCCTTGCTGGACTCACCTCCAAGGCGCTGGGGTCGTTCAACCCGGTTGCCTGTGCCTGCATGTTTGTCCATATGACCCCCGGGTGTACCGAGTTACATCTGATATTGTACTTCGCGGCTTCAACCGCGATCGACTTCGACATGATTCGTACCCCGCCTTTCGCGGCGCCATAAGCTGTGCAGGTTTGCAGCCCTACGATGCCGGCTACGGAGGAAAGGTTAATGATGCTGCCACCCTCTCTCTTTTTCATTGCAGCGATCGCTGCACGGCACCCTAGGAATACACTCGTCAGGTTGACTTCAATCTGACGGTTCCATTCTTCAAGCGTCATGCTCTCTATCGGCACCAGCACGGCAATCCCAGCGTTATTCACGCAAATATCCAGGCCTCCGTACGCTGACGAAATGGCTTCCATGGCTTCGACCCAACCGTCTTCGCTGGTGACATTTTGCTGAAAGGCAATCGCGTCTCCGCCCGCCGACTGAATCTCTTGGGCACACGTCTGCGCACCGACAACATCAATATCTGACACTGCTAATTTGGCACCTTCTGCAGCCAATCGAAGCGCCGTCGTTCTGCCCAAACCCGGATTTGAGGCTGCGCCCGTGACGAGCGCCACTTTGCCATCTAATCGTCCCATTGATCCCTCTCATACAATCCACAAGTGGCTCTAGGTTAGGGTAAAGTGCCGTCCTATCCAATGAAGAGTTTTGATGACCCACGTTCTTCTTATGACACCACTAGCAGGCTCGAAATAAAGGAAGGTTTATGAGTGCAAGTTTCACAGCTGATTTAGGCGGAAAGGTTGCCGCTATCACAGGCGGTAGCCGCGGAATCGGCCGGGCGATCGCAGACACTTATCTCGCCGCTGGCGCCCGCGTTGCCATCAACGGTCGCAGTCAAGAAAAGGGTGACCGAGCGTTGCTCGAAATGGATGCCGGCGAACAAGCGATATTCATTGCCGGTGATGTCACCGATCGCGACTCAGTCAACCACTTCATCGACACGACCATCGCCCACTTTGGTCGCATCGACATCCTCGTTAACAATGCGGGCGGTTCATCTGGGTACGCACCAATCGCTCAGTTAACAGACGAGGCTTGGGATCAGGCGCAAGCCTGGATTCTAAATTCTTGCTTCTGGGCAACGCGTCGCGCGCTGATCGATATGGAGCCGCGCAACTGGGGTCGGATAATCAACATCTCTTCCGTCGAAGGTCGCCAGGCAAGCAAAGCAACTGTTGCCCACTACATCACACACAAACATGCGATGAACGGCTTCACCAAAGCCTGTGCTTTTGAGTACGGCGCACTCGGAATCACCAGCAATGCCATTAGCCCTGGCGGCGTTGAGACCGACATGATGATGGAACTCGGGCCACAGGCCGCGGAATCTATGGGCCTCACCTATGAAGAGTTTAAGCATAGCTATGCTGAAGAGGCTTCGATTAAGCGTATGACGACGTTGGACGATGTCTCCGCAATGGCACTCCTTATCGCATCAGATGCAGGCAGCGGTATAAACGGTGCCATCCTCCCGATCGACGGCGGTACGAGTCTATAAACCTAGGCTGTGCCGTTTTCGGTCCATTCCTCGGCTGCTTCTAGCGCTTGGCGGTAGTACTTCAGACACAAGGCTAGACACAACACAGCAAGCGAGTAATTGAAGACCGCCAAAATCGATATCGATTGACCAAGCGCCATCCGACTTTCGAACACCTGGTCGGAAAGATAAGCCGGTAGCGACGGTGCGAACGTATACGCTAAAAAATTTACGGCAATCAAATAGAACGCCACCATCTGCCCACGCAACTCGTTCGGCGCTATGGCTTGCAACGTCGCCATGATAAGTCCTGGTGGCATGGCCATACAAAAGGTAATGGGGACCAATAGAGCAATCCCAACCCAAGGGTTAGGCACGATCGTCAGGAGCGGTGCAGTAACAACCAACACAACGGTCCCCCACATCACGAGTCGCAATGTTGCATCTGGCCTCTTCGCCATCATGGAACCAGCCGCCAGTCCACCAAGTACGCTACCAGCGATACCAACAAACATCGCGATCGATCCGTAAATCACACCAATTTCAGACCGGGTCCACCCATGGTTGCGGACATAATATTCAACGATCCACGAGAACAACGACCAACCCTGTGTGGCTAGACATAGATAAGCCGCGAATAAGAAAAAGAAAAACAAACGTCGCGTCTTAATAAAACGCCAGACTTCTGAAAATGGCACACCAGAGCCATCGGCATTAATTTTTCCGCGTCGCTCAGGCTCACGTAAACCCCAAGCCAAGAGCGCGACTATCACCCCTGGAGCACCCACCACAAGAAATACCATCTGCCACGAATACACTTCGCCAATTACAGGCAGCACAAAATTTGGGGTACTTTCTAAGTAGTCAATCAGCGGGCCACCCGCTATGTTTGCCAGGCCTTGCCCAATAAAAGGCGCGGCCGACATAATGCCGATCGCGAGTGGTAATCGTTCAGGTGGAAAGTAATCTGCCAATGCTGAATTTGCCGCAGGGCCGAGCGTCGCCTCACCCACACCAACCCCCATACGGGCCAGGAACAGGTGCCAATACTGATTAACGGTGCCACACAACATGGTCAGAATACTCCAACTCAAAATACCGGCGGCCATCAAGTTTTTACGGTTATAGCGATCGGATATCCAGCCTGCGGGGTAGGAAAGAATGCTGTACATGAACGTGAAAGCGAAGCCCATAATCAGAGATATCTGAAAATCGCTGATACCGCCTAGGTCGCGCTGCACGGGCCCAATCATCACATTCAAAATCTGGCGGTCGATAATGGAGAACGTTGAGGCAAGCGTGAGAACACCGACGGTGTACCAGAGGGAAATAGAAGAATATTGCTTATCCACAGTAACCTAGGATCCCTAATCTCATGTTCGTTTTTCGCATTGCCGTCGGTGAAGACGCGGTGCTAATCTTTAACCCTACAGGAGTCCTTAGGGGAGAGACACATGATCAGACTAGTTTTTGCACTCCGCAGAAAGCCAGAACTAACCCGGGCTGAGTTCCAGACCTACTGGCTCTCGAATCACGCACCCTTAGTAGCCAGTGTCGCGACGGACCTCGACATCCTTCGATACGTGCAAACACATACTATGGACGACCCCGCCAACGAAGCCGCGCAAAAAGCCCGCGGCAAGATGGAACCAGAATACGACGGGGTTGCTGAGCTTTGGTGGGCCAGCGAAAAAGCACTGGAGGAAAACATGACAACGGACGCTGCCCAGGCGGCTGGGGCGAAGTTGCTGGAAGACGAATCGAAATTCATCGATCTACCCAACTCTCCTTTGTGGATGGCCTACGAATATCCACAAATCAATCCCTCCCCTGAGCGGGTTGCGGCGCATACAAAATCAGGGGTCGTCCGCGTCTTTTTTCCATTACGCCATCAAACCCAAATCGCCGAGGAAGACGCTCGCCACTATTGGCTAACCCATCATGGACCCATCGTCAGATCTCATGGCGAAGCCACCGGAACCCTCTGCTATCGTCAAGTGCACCGCGCAAACTCGTCAATTGACGAGGGGCTACAGAACGCTAGAGGCACTCAAGTTGAGTCTTATCTTGGTCACGCCGAGGCTTGGGTCGATCGCGGATCTGCCCCAAATTCCGATGAAGCGCGTATCGCGAATCGCGCCTTCATCGACGATGAGCACAACTTCATCGATATGGAACGGTCAACTATCTTCTTTGGCAAAGAACACACAATTATTGATCGAAGATGATCAATCGAAGATAGGCACTTTGGTATGACGTTTCCTTCGCAACCCGAACAACTAACGACAAATTGGCTTTCTAAAGCGCTGAACAAGCAAATCGACGATTTTCGTGTCGAACTGTTTGGCGCTGGCGCTGGCATCATCGGGCAAGTGACGCGTGTGCATCTGAACACGCCAACCGGCGCGGAGACCATTATTGCCAAATTTCCTTCACCCTCGCCAGACAACCGTGCTGTTGCCGCAACCTATGACATGTATGGTCGTGAAGTTGGTTTTTATCGAGACGTTGCGAGTTCAGTATCACTCCGTGTGCCAGATTGTTATCACTCTGCTTACAACGCGAGTTCACTCGACTTTATCATCCTGATGGAAGACCTCAGGGACATGCGCATCGGTGATCAAGTCGCCGGATGCTCTCATCGCGATGCGCAGATGGTTGTGGAAGGTATCGCCAAGCTTGCGGCTAGCAGTTGGGAGAGCACCGCCAACTTAGTTTCGCACAACAACCCAGGCCAACGCGACGGTATGACGGGCGGCTTTAACGTTGGATGGCCTGTGGTAAATGAACAGTTCGCTCACCTCATTCCTAGCGCAGCGCTCAACATCGGCGACCAGATCCCAGCTGCAGTTCCTGGACTGCTGGAGACGCTTTGCACGCCACCGATCAGCATTTCGCACGCCGATGTGCGCTTGGACAATATTTTTTTCGGCTCTGACGAAATTGCATTGGTGGATTGGCAAAGTGTATGCACGTCTGCTCCTGAGCAAGACCTTGCCTATTTCATCACCCAAAGCCTCGCCAGTGAGGTTCGCAATAGTGAAGACTGGGTCCAGATCTACCACGATCACTTACTCAATCTCGGCATCACTAATTACAGCCTTGCGCAATGCAGAGAACGCTATGTCACAGCGGCGCTTTATTTAGTTTGCTACGCGACAATTATTAGTGGCACGCTTGACCTCGCCAATGAGCGTGGCCGCGCTTTAGGAGAAACCTTGTTCGGCAACGCGATGAGCTCCCTCACCGAACTTGACGCCTTCTCTCTGCTATAGACAGCGTTTCGCGATCCAGAATCGCTCATCAATCTGGCACGGGCATCGCGTGCGCCTCATGCGCGATCTTGCGCACATAGTGACGCAAGGCCTCGAGTTCTTGATTGGATATGTCGGGAAACGCAGGCATACCCCTCGCAACCCGGTCTCCATCACGCACGATGGCCTGGAAAAAGGGTTCCATTTCACTCAATAACATCGCTGACGCACGAAGATCTGGAGCCATGCCGGCTGCAAGTACCCCGACGCCGTGGCACACGCCACAAGTCTTAGTTCCGTATAGCAGCTCCCCTTCAGACGCAAGTCTAGGGTCTACCTCGAACCCGGCTTCTAAGAGCGGCTGTGGATAGATGCGCGGTCCTTGAGCAGGTACTTTCGTCTGCCCGTCGAGCGAAAAAGCAATGAGACGACGCTCTTGCGCGCCATAGGCCCAACCAAGTTGATTCGCATCTGGCAGAAGACCCGCCGCATAAGCACCACCATAGCCAACCAGAACCGCTATATATTGCTGATCGTTTACTTTGTAAGTGATCGGTGGCGCAGAGATGCCAAGGCCCGCATCAAAATGCCATAGGACCGCCCCGCTCTCAGCGTCATACGCTTTCAACAGGCCGTCAGCTTGTCCTTGAAAAACCACATCACCCGCCGTGACTAAGGTTCCCGATGCCCATCCAAGCGGTTGCGGCACAGACCATTTGGCCTTTTGGCGGATAGGGTCCCAGGCCTGCAGAGAACCGTTATATTCCCGTGGAGACTTGCCCTCCGTATAGTTGACGGCGGTACCCCCCTCAAAGGATTTGGCGTACCACGTCTCATCGTAATCCCGATCGTCCATATCCATAGATGAATGCAGTGTCGGCAAGTACACAAGCCCGGTGCGGGGACTATAGGACATGGCGTGCCAACTGTGTGCGCCCAGTAACGAGGGCGTAATGTTTTGTCGTCCGTCCTCATAACGAGCACCAGGCACTTCAACCGGCCGCCCCGTCTTAAGATCAATACGCGATGCCCAGTTCACCTCGGCAAAAGGCTCTGCGGATATCACTTTTCCGGTTAATCGATCGATCACATAGAAAAAACCGTTCTTGGGCGCGTGCAATATCACTTTGCGTGGCTTGCCCTGTATTTCCAGATCGGCCAGGACAATGTCCATATTGGAGTTGTAGTCCCACGTTTCAC
>JAQWQN010000218.1 GCA_029244465.1 Pseudomonadales bacterium | reverse complement strand
ACAATATTCACGTGACTTGCATTGCACCAGGACTGACCAAGACACCGGGCATAATCAATAAAGGCCTGTTGCCGTCGGAATTAGATGCAGAGGGTAACCCGCTACCGTTGTTAACCAAACCTGCAGAGCCCGTGCACGTCGCCCATCTTGCGGTCTATTTAGCATCGCCGGCATCCGATCATTTAACCGGAGAGACGATTCCCATTCGAGCTATGGTCGGATTCGACCGATGACTACAGAGAATCTTCGGGTCGACTTAAGTAGATACGACCATTGCTGAGAGCCGTTGCGTTAATTCCGAACGCAGCGCGCTGAGGCTGGGATCCGAGACGCGGTTGTTCAACTCTTCCGGATCCTCTTGCAGATCGAACAGTTCACAGATCGTATTAGTGTTGCTTTCTAGAGTAAGTCGATAACGATCATTTCTCACCGCCCGGAACGTCGGCGCAATTGCCTGGCGGGATTGCTTCTGAATCTCGCTAAAGAGCGCATCATGCACATCGCTTTTGCTCGCGATGACCGGCAAGAGAGAACGCCCTTGAACGGCGTCAAGAGGTTCAGCGCCAGCCACATCTAAGAGGGTCGGACCGATATCGACCACGGCGGCTAAAGAATCGGTTGTAGCTTGAGTGCAGCCTCCGGCTGGTCTAATGATCAGTGGCACTTGCACTGAGCTCTTGTAGAAATTGAACTTGGCCATCAGGCCATGGTCGCCCAGCATCTCACCATGGTCGGAGCTGTAGACAATCCAGGTGTTTTCGAGCAAGCCTTGGGCGTCAAGTTGGCCAATCAATTGGCCGATGGATTCGTCGATTAGAGAGATCATTGCGTAATACTGGCGCGCCCCGGCTAGGACGTAATCATCATCTAACAGATGCGCATTAGCGTGATGGCCGCACCAGGAAAGGTAATCTTTCCACACAGCAACTGCCTGAGCAGCGTTATCTAAAGGACCTCTTGGAATGTTTGTCTCTTTGTAGTGGTCTGCCCACTCCGGGTCTGCCATGAGTGGCACGTGAGGTTGCACATAGGATAGCTGCAGGAAGAAAGGATCCGCTACCGATTGATTGGCGAGCCAGGATCCGGCTTCTCGCGTCAGAAAACTCGTTAAATCCTGCTCCTTTGTGAGTGGGCTTGTTATACCGTCCCAGTGTTGCTCGGTTAAGCGCCAGATGGCTTTAATCTGATCGCGATACCGATCGTATACGCCTTCGGACTTGAGATAGCTGGTATAAGGCGTGTCGACACCATCCATTGCGTGCACGTATCGATCAAATTCCTCGACCACGTGGTCAAACCCAAAAGCAGCAACTCTCGCTGCGTGTTCACGCATATCCTTCTTCCCCTCAGGCTCACTCAGGCCCTCCGCGTAGTAGTGGGTTTTGCCAATGTTTGCCGTCTTATAGCCAGCTAATTGCAATTGTTTCATAAATGTTGGCCAGCGACTGTCCATGTCTGGTCCAAAGTTGCGCATGACACCAAGTTCGTGTGGATAGCGCGCAGTGATCAGCGCGGCACGGGAAGGCTGACAGATAGGAGACTGACACCACGTGTTGACAAATCTCACGCCAGAAGCAGCGATGCGATCAAGGTTGGGCGTTTTAATGAGCTTGTTCCCCGCACACCCTAACGCGTCATGCCGATGTTGGTCTGCAAAGATAAATACGATATTTGGGCGTTTTGTCATGTTCTAACTTACGGTTGAGTGTTTAAAAACGACCAGGTTATTCACCGATCAGTGGTTTGAAATAAGGCACGTATACGGATTCATCGCGTTGCTCGAAAATCACCGTCACAGCTTGTCCAAACTCGACCGCTTCCGGCGCGCAGTCCCGCAGCACGGATAGCATCGTTGGTCCCTCGTCGAGCGCGACGAGTACGCTAACAAAGGGCACCTCGGATTCAAACCCTGGAGCGCCAGGGGCGACTACGACGCTCCAGCTACGGACCTTTCCTCGCCCTGATGCGCGCCGCCATTCCACATCTTGAGCGAAACATCCTGAGCAGAGTTTACGCGCTGGGTACTGCACGTGGCCGCAGCTCCTGCAGTGTTGTAGCCTCAGCTCACCCGCTGCGCAGCCCGACCAAAAGTATTCCGTTTCTGGGGTTGTCTTGGGGATTGGTTTGTTACTCATAGCGTTGCCTCCGTTCCGAGGATCAGCGTCGAGTGACTGGATATCACGCCCCCTTGACCATGCACAAGACCAACCTCAGCACCGGCTACTTGGCGATCACCACCCGTACCCCGTAGCTGTGTTACCGACTCTGTGAGCGCAAACATTGTGCCGGGGTGGCCTGTGTGGGAGTGCGAGAGAAGGCCGCCGTGGGTATTTACCGGAATGGTGCCACCCAGTTCGATATTGCCGTTTTCAACAAACCCGCCACCCTCGCCTTTGGCACAAAACCCAAGATCTTCGAGCTCCATAATTGCCACCGGGGTAAAGCAGTCATAGACCTGTGCGAAGTCCATATCCTGTGGTCCAAGTCCCGCCATCGTGAAGGCTCGGGGGCCGGACTCACTTGCCGCGGTGGTGGTCAAAGAGCGGGCTTGGAACAGATGTTCGTGCCAGTGACCTTCGCCGCAGCCTAAGAAAAACACGGGTTTATTAGGAAAGTCTTTTGCGCGCTCAGCGGCAACCACGATGACTGCACCACCGCCGTCCGACCAAAGAGAGCAGTCGAGCGCATGCAGAGGATCGGCGACCACGGGCGAATTAAGGACATCGCCAATAGTGATTAGGTCGCGCATTTCTGCTGCGGGATTAAGGCTTGCGTGTTTCCTTGCTGAAACGGCAACTTGGGCGAGTTGTTCTGAGGTCGTACCATATTCATGCATATGGGCCCGCGCAGCCATGCCGTAGCCGTTGGTCAACGGCACGCCATAAGGAAGCTCAAACTGCGGATTCATAGTGGTGGTCATCTTTGCGCCGGTCTCGGCGCCGGTCATGCCGCTACGCGGATTGTCGCCATGCGTAATCAGTACCGTTTCACATACGCCTGTAACAATGGCACTGGCGGCGCGCAGTACCGCAGTTAGCGTGGTTGCGCCGCCAGCGTTTAGCGTCATGCAAAAACTGGGAAAAATTTGCATGTACTCAGAGAACATCTCCGCATGATACAAATGCGGCTCTACCCAAGGGTTGCAGGTGACAAGACCATCAATTTCGGCCTTGGTGATGCCGGCGTCGAGCAAAGCGAGTCGCGCAGCTTCTGCACATAGCTCTGTGGATCCTTGGCCACGTAAGACACCAACCTCTGTTTCCCCCATGCCGATGATCGCGACACTTCCCCTCAGATTAATCGACAACGTTTGCCACCTCCATGTAGTGATGATGCAAGATCAATTCTTGTAGAGCAGGGATCTTTCCACGTACCTACCTTTGTATGCAAATGCTGATCTGTATTGCCGGCAACGTACAGATGTGGTTTGTTTACGCGAACACTTGCAGGAGGTTGAGATGCCAGAGTCCGTCTTATTGGTAGAGAAAAAGGATGGCGTTGCCACCTTGACGTTGAATCGCCCGAATCAAATGAATGCGTTATCGCTAGAGTTGCGGTGGGCGCTGCAAGAAGTGTTAACGGATTTACGGACGGACAACGATATCGGTGTTGTGATCTTGACCGGTGCTGGTAGGGGTTTCTGCGCTGGTCTCGATTTGAAAGAGATGGGTAGTCATTCGCGCCACCAGAGCGGCCCACAACCGGCAGACCCGCCTTCGCTATTGCGCGCAGTTAATAAACCCATCATTGGCGCGATCAATGGCGTTGCCATAACTGGAGGGTTTGAAATCTCCTTGTCCTGCGACTTATTGGTCGTGACACCCGAGGCAAGATTTGCGGACACTCATGCCCGGGTTGGCTTAATCGCAGGCTGGGGACTCGGGGCACGATTGTCTCGCGCTGTCGGTCTGGCAAGAGCCAAAGAGCTTTCTTTGACGGGTAACTTTCTAAGCGCGGCAACCGCGTACGAATGGGGCCTGGTCAACCGGGTAGTTGCGGCAGAGGACTTGCTACCGACTTGCCACCAACTGGCGCAAGACATGCGGTCGTGTGTTCCGGAGGTTATGAATGAATACAAACGTCAAATCGACCACGCCTACGATCTCTCGTTAGGCGATGCAATGACCTACGAAGTAGATATTTGTCGGCGACATAAAAGTCCTCCGGCAGACGTTGTCGCAGAGCGACGATTGCTGGTACAGGCGCGCGCAAGGGCAATTCTCAAGGATCAGTAGATCCAGTTACGGCCTGATCAATGCGGGCAAGCAGCATGTTGTTATTCGTTTCTGTTTCTCCAGACGTCGACCAACGCGGCAACGACAATGACTGCCCCCGTGATGATTCGTTTGCTCGGCTCATCTGCACCAACTGACGCTAAACCGGTTTGCAGAACCGAGATGACCAGTACGCCGACGAAGGTCATGGCAACAGAGCCACGACCACCCATGAGACTCGTCCCGCCGATGACGGCCGCTGCGATGGCAGAGAGTTCAAGACCGATTGCAGCGTTGGGATCGGCGCTACCTAACCGAGCACTCTGTGACAGAGCAGCCAGCGCGCATAGAAACCCTGACAAGGCAAATACCGCGATGCGATAGGGCCGAGGGTTGATGCCTGCCATATACACAGTATCTTCATTAGTACCAATCGCGATCAGGTAACGACCAAACACGGTTCGTGTGAGGAGCACATGCCCGAGAATAACGACGCCGAGTGCGGCAACGTAGGCTGCGGATATCCCTAACCCTGGTAGCGGATAGGCAACGATTTCTATCGACTCACCGATGTACAGCGTTTGCGAATCTGAGACCAAATAAGCCAGTCCTCGCGCGATCTCCAACATCCCTAGTGTGACAATAAATGCTGGAACGCCAGTAAACACGGTGATGGAACCGCTGACCAAGCCACAGACGATACCCGTTATGGCGGCAAGAACGATAGCAATACCGAGTCCCAAGTCAGCATCAACCATGGCCATGCCCAGTACGGCAGAACACAGAGCGAGCAAAGATCCAACCGACAAGTCGATACCGCCAGCGATGAGAACCAGCGTCATGCCTACAGCAACGAATGTTAGATCGGGTATTTGGTTACTGATGCTGATCAACGTGCGCATCGAGAAAAAACCGTTGCCTAAGATGCTGAAAATGACCACCAGTGCGAGGAGAGCAATGATGAGGCCAGCCGCCTGTCCATACCGAGCGATGAGGCTGGTCACGCTGTTGTTTCCGTAAACATTGCTCGAGTTATTCGATCTTGGTCCCAATTGCTGCGATCAAAAGTCCCGCTAATCTGTCCATCTCGAACGGTAAGGATACGATCGCAGTTGTCTCTGAGTTCGTCGAGTTCGCTGGACACCCAAATGACGCCAAGACCTTGCTTCGCTAAATTGGCAATGGCCTTGTGAATGCGTTGTCGCGCTGCCGCGTCAACCCCCCTGGTCGGCTCATCCAGTAAGAGAATAGACGGTTCGGTCACCAACCACTTGGCGAGTACGACTTTCTGCTGATTGCCGCCGCTGAGTTCGGTCATGGTCTGTTGCATTCCGCGGCATTTAATCTCTAAGTTGGATGTACTTTCACTGGCTTGGCGCTCAAACGCTGACTTGCGGATAAACCCTGCCTGTTGTGGTGGATTGATCAGGTTGACGTTAGTCGCGATCGACTGGCTCAAGAGAAGGCCGTCCTTCTGTCGATCTTCTGAAACGAGGGCTATGCCTGCTAATCGGGCAGCCTGAGGATTGCGGAATAGTGGTGATTGCTGGCCATTGATTTCGATAGTGCCTTGGTTGGCAACCCTCGATGAACCGAAAATTGTATGTAAGAGTTCGCTTCGACCTGCGCCGACTAAACCGGCGATGCCGAGGCGCTCGCCATGAGCAAGTTCGAGCGTACTTATCAACTTGAAAGCCCTAGCACTGCCGGTTACACGCAAGGCAACGGTACTTTGCATATGGCTAACAAAGTGCATTTTCGGGGTTTGCGACTGCCCCGAAATGTAGCTCAGCAAGTCATCTTGGTTAACGCTTTTTGTTGCAACGTTTGCGACCAGTTGTCCGTCTCTCAGCACGCTCACTCGGTCACAGATTGCAAGCACCTCGTTCAACTTATGACTCACGTAAATAACGCATACACCCGTCGCCGCAATCGCAGCGATCCGATCGAATAGAAATTCGCTTTCGTGCTCCGACAATGCCGAAGTAGGCTCATCAAGGATAAGCACGCGACCCTTCCCAGCAAGCGTCGACGCGATTGCAATCAGCTGGCGTGTACCGACCCCGAGATCGCTAAGTCGTGTCTTTGGGGCCAGATCCTGGAGACCAACTTCAGCTAAGACGCTGCGCGCACGAAGGTCGAGGGCTTTTTGATCCAACACTCCCCAGCGGCTTGGCAGGGCATGCAAAAACAGATTGTCCGCAACGGACAACGTGGGCACTTGGTTTAGCTCTTGCTGCACGTATTGCACGCCTAAATTGCGCAGCTGCGAGCGTGTGTGCACAGATATGTTTTGTCCGTCGATACGAATCGCACCTGAGTCGGACTGAACAATTCCCGCAATGATGTTGCACAACGTCGATTTCCCGGCACCGTTGGCACCGACTAACCCGTGAATTTCGCCAGCAGCGAGTGAAAGCGAAACATCTCTTAGCACCGGTCCGGCGTAGCGTTTACAAACATCGGTAAGTTCGACCAGGGTCATGAGATTCTGGCGAAAGCCCCTAGTCGCCGGATAAGTTTGCGATGGTGATCAAATCCACTGGTGTTTCATGATTTTGTGACGGCAGTTGTTCAGATGCGAGTATCGCTAGGGCGAAATCGATGCCAAACACGGCAAGTTGATCTGCATGTTGATCTACGGTCGCTAGAATCTTGCCTGCTTGGATAGCCTGCTGCACAGCCGTTATGTTATCGAAACCAACAATCAGGATCTGATCTTTACCTTTGCCTTTGGCGTCGCGGCCGGCCGCACGTACTGCTGCCATAGCGCCGAGTGCCATATTGTCGTTCGCTGCCAATATTGCTCTGACATCTGGGTTCGCGGTCAACATTGCGGTAGTAATTGTATTGGCAGGAGTCATCTCCCAGTTAGCGGATTGCTTGTCCACAATCGTAGCTCCAGCGGTTAGCATCGCTTCCTGGAACCCGAGCAAGCGCTGCTGTGCGTTAAACGAAGTGCGAGTTCCTTCCAGCACGATCACCTCGTCTCCCGGTGACAGACGTTTTGCC
>JAQWQN010000126.1 GCA_029244465.1 Pseudomonadales bacterium | reverse complement strand
AGCAATAGCGTCAAAGCGCCGGAACTATCCTGCTCCATTAAAATTCGGTGGTTCGCAATACGTAGCAAATACTCAGCCTCCGCCAGCCGCCATTCGCGTTGTGCGGGTGGCGCAGCCTGGAGTGCTTCTTGCAACGTCTTGGTGGTACGTTCTTCCACTTCGCGCAACTGTGCGCGCTGAGCTGACAACGCCTCCTGCAGAGCGGATGTTTGCGCCCGCTCGCTGGTCTCTATGGCGCGCGTTACCTCTCGGCGCACCTCCGCAACTTCTGTCTCTTGCTTGCTGATCTGCTCTATAAGCGCACGGTCAGGGTTCTTGAAAATCAATTCATAGTAGAGAAAACCGGCACCAGCGACGCCGATCATACCGAGCAGTAATGCAAACCAAGCGGGCCCCTTACCACGCATAGCGGCTGCAGGTTCGCCTGTGGCATTTGCATCATGAATAGGCAGCTCACTTTTGTTTTGGACAACTTTTTTTGCGGCAGCTTCTGATTCTCCTTTATGTTCGGCATCTCGCTTTGGTTGAGCCTCCGTTTCTAGCTCAGCGCTTGCCTCTTGGTGCACCAACCCTTGCGACGAGCCATCACCAGGATCTGGCGATTGCGCATTGTTGGCATCATCAGAATTTCCAGATGGGATTGTGTCTGATTCATCCTTCGACGACTCACCGTTCCGATCCACCATGCGCTTGCGCTACTCCCTATCCGTCAATCTGGCATTTCTACCCGTAATATGGCCTCAGCCATATCCGCTACGTTCGCACTTGCAGCGATTACGGGATCGATAAACCCAAGTCCTCTTGCTGCTGACGCTAAGCGCCTGGACGGCACGACCAATCGTACCGCGTGGTAAACGTGTTTATCGTGAGTCGCCACCAATTGCGCGTTCACCGCCGCCAAAGCGGCAACCGAACTGATCTCTATGATATCGCCTTCCGTTGTTAGAAGCCTCGCTAGATTTTGCACGACCCGCTTGTAGAGCTCGAGCTTGAATAGAGCCTCTTTGCGCACGCACAAGGCATTCAGCAAAGTTTCTCGCCCCCCCTGACCAGCAACAACTAGCACTTGCTCCGGACCACGCTGCAGCAGCGGATGCTCAAGGAGGCCCTCTGAATTTGCACAGGAGGCAACATCCCCGTCAGCCGCAAGGGCCTTTAACGTCGCGTCACCGATCGCTATGTGCTTGCACTCGGGCAGGAAAAATTCGGACTCCCGATAGAGTCGCGCCGCGTGCCTTGAAACTAAGACAACTACGTCGACATCGACACTGCTAGCTTCGCACAACCTCGCTATCCCACCGTCCTCGTAGCGCAACAATAGGGCGGGAGAAATAGGCTCTATTCCTATCGCTTGAACAACTGTCGCGAGGATGTTCTGCCGCCCAAGTACCGATCTGATCAGACTTGCACTCGGATCAGTTCTTGTGATCCACACCGACAACGTTCAATCCACCAGAGAATCGAGAATTTCTTGGGCACCGGCGTCAAACAATTCTGCCACCACCGCCGCACCAAGTTTCTCAACGTTCACCCCAACCTTTTCCGTCCGCACGATACGACTACCATCTACGTTGGCGACCAATGCTCTCAAGGTTATCTGATCATCTAACTTGGTCGCATAGGCTGCAATCGGAAGGCTACAGTCGGCACCGAACCCCGCACTAACAGCTCGTTCCGAGCGCACGCACGCACTAACTTCAGCATCTTGTAGCGGCTCGAGCAGTTCCTCGACTTCGCCCCGGACTAAACATTCAACTCCTAATGCGGCCTGTCCAGGTGCAGGCAAACTGAGGTCTACATCGAGAATGTGCGCATCGCCAACGTCTAGACCTAAGCGCTCAATTCCGGCGCGGGCAAGCACTATGGCATCAAATTCACCGGCGTCGAGCTTTGCCAAACGGGTACCCACATTACCTCGGATTGATGCGACTATTAAATCTGGCCGAATCGTTAACAACTGCGCCTGGCGCCTGAGGCTAGACGAACCAATACGCGCGCCTTGGGGTAAAGATCGCAAATCACCTGCCCTCGTGATGAGCATGTCTTCTACAGGCCCACGGTAGGCCATCACTGGCATAATAAATCCATCTGGCAACACCGCCGGAACGTCCTTCATCGAATGAACCGCAATGTCGGCCAAGCCGTCCAGCATGGCAGCCTCAAGTTCCTTAACAAACAATCCCTTGCCGCCAACCTCACTCAACGGCGAGTCTAGCCAACGATCGCCTTTCGTAGTCATACCGACCAACTCTACCTCAAGGCCAGGGTGATAACTTCGCAATTGCTCACGAATAAAATTGGCCTGCCAAAGGGCGAGTTTGCTCTCCCTCGTGGCGATTCTAATTCGGTCTAGCATATTGTTCGTTGCTTCCTAAAGTGTCTTGATCAGTTTTCTAATTGCGGGCAGGTGCCGGCGACTAACTTCAATTAAGTCGCCGGTACCGTTTAGCTGTATACACATTTGACCCTCATTGTCCTTGACTAAGCCTTCAATGAAATGGTGCGAAATCAGAGCGTTGCGGTGAACTCTCACAAAACGATCACCAAACTCGACCTCCAGATCTCTGAGCGACTCGTCAATAATGACTTCTCCGTCGCGATATCTAACCGTGACGTATTTCTGATCCGCTTGCAGGTACCGCACATCTTCGATCGGGATGAGTTCGACCCCTTTGTGCGTGCGCGCAGAAAGATGAGATCTGCCACCATCCCCCTCTGCTTGGAGCGCCGTTATTTGCGCACGATTTAACTTTACGGACTTAAGCAACGCATCGAAAAGGTTTTCTCGGCGAACCGGTTTCAACAAATAGCCCACTGCTTGTAGGTCAAAAGCCTGTACGGCATGTTCTTCATAGGCAGTACAAAAGATCACGCCCGGGGGTGATTCGAGCTCTGAAAAGTGTCGCGCAGTCTCCAAACCATCCATGCCTGGCATGCGTATATCCAGTAGCACCAAATCCGGCTGCAGGGTCGCGCATTGTTTAACCGCTTCAATACCATTGGCCGCTTCACCCACAACTTCGTGTTCTGGCTTACTTTCAAGCAGTCGTCTTAAACGATCTCGAGCTAGCGTCTCATCATCGACTAGTAGAATCTTCACAGCGTTCCCGCTCAGATAGAGAGAGGCATTTTAGGGAAATGCAGCATGGTAACAAATCGATCATTTTCCGTCTCAGCACTCAGCTCAGCCTTACCCCCATAGAGAACCGCTAGGCGACTGCGAATATTCTGCAACGCCATTTGGTTGCCTGCTCTTTCTTTGTTGGAACCGTCATTCGGGATCGGATTTTCGATCCTTATGTGCACTTCGTCCGCAACGTATTTTAGCTCAACGACGATGACCCCACCCTCAGGTAGTGGTTGGATGCCATGATAAATCGCATTTTCTAGCAGAGGCTGAAGCGTCAACAATGGAATCAACGCAGACTTGTCGTTTTCCTGCAGACGCCAGTCCATACGCAAACGCTCACCTAGACGCAAACCCTCAATTCTAATGTAGCGCTCACATAAATCGATTTCATCACCTATAGGCACTTGGCCGCCAGCATCATTGAGGCTCGCACGAAACAGTTCCGACAAATCTTCGACCACCGTCTCTGCGGTATCCGGATCCACCGCGATGAGGCTCGCAATGATATTCATTGAGTTAAAGAGAAAGTGCGGGCGAATCCGCGATTGCAAGGCTTGTATCCGAGACTGAAGTTCGGCCTGCTCTTGAACACGCAATCTTTGTTGAACATAAAAGTAACGCAGGAGAAGCCCCGTGATAATGCTTGATATCGTAACCACCCCCGCCAATCGCTGAAGCAGACCAGGCCCTCTATCCAAAACCCATTCAGCCATCAGCCCGACCAACAGCGCAACAACTTGGACCGCAACAAAAGCAATCGCCGCACCCAACCTAAAATTCAGCCTTAGAAGCCAACCTCGAAGACTACAAAGCACACCCGCGCTTACCAGCGCGATCCACTGAACGAACAGCGACATCAAGCCAAATTGCACCCACGTTATTTTGCCTCCAGCAAACAACAGGACGACGACGAGCAGTTCACTAAAAATGATCAGTAGCGCGAGAGATGTTGTGTTACACAGTTCCGGAAGTACAAACTGCTCAGGCTGGTCGCTCAATTAAACCCCCATTCCGTTATACTCCGCGCGTTAAATTTAGGATCCGAACAACGGGACTATTATGACTGCTAATTCTACACCGAAGGACCAAGCAAAGGGGCTACTGCGCGGCCGATTCAGCGAGGCGACAGACGCGTTTGTCGAGGCATTTACTGCCTCGGTAGGCTTCGACCACCGTCTATATCGTGAAGACATAGCCGGTTCTAAAGCGCATGCACAGATGCTCAAAACGATTGATGTTTTGAGCACCGAGGAGTGCAACACAATCCAAAATGCGCTCGATCAAATCGAAGGCGAGATCAAGGCAGGCGTCTTCCACTGGTCCATAGAACTGGAAGATGTGCACATGAACATCGAGAGCCGGTTAATCGAACTGATTGGTGATACAGGTAAAAAACTGCACACAGGACGATCGCGCAACGATCAGGTCGCGACAGATATACGCCTCTACCTGCGCGCGGCAATCGACGATATAACGGTGCTGGCTACTGAACTGCAGCACGCAATTTTGGATCTGGCCGAGGGCAACGCCGATACCATCATGCCAGGGTTCACGCACCTGCAAGCAGCTCAGCCGATAACCTTTGGCCACCACTTGATGGCATGGTATGAAATGCTGAACCGTGACCGACAACGTTTGTTAGATTGTCGAGTACGGACGAACATCTTACCGCTCGGTGCAGCAGCCCTTGCCGGTACCCCTTACAAACCTGATCGTGAAATGGTTGCTCGCCTCTTAGGCTTTGACGGTGTCTGTCAAAACTCTCTAGACGCAGTTAGCGATCGTGATTTTGCGATTGAGTTCACCGCCGCAGGTGCACTTGCCTTGACACATATGTCTCGCTGGTGCGAGGAAATGGTTTTGTGGTCGAGCCAACAATTTAATTTCGTAG
>JAQWQN010000213.1 GCA_029244465.1 Pseudomonadales bacterium | reverse complement strand
TCACCAGGAAAAAGCTGCGACAACATGATGGAGCGACCACCGCCGCCAAATGAGGCAATCGAGACGTGTGGGAAGATCGTCCAGACGCCGGCCAATAATTGCGCAACAGGCCATTCAGAATCGGGTAACTGCTCGTACTTTCCCCAACCTGCATCAGGCCGGCCCATATGGGTGTGTGGTCCCCAGCTGTAGTAGTTGGCTTGGTTACCGATTTCCGTGCCGAAGGACTCTTTGTGCAGAATCGGGAGGTGGTAGTAATCCAGGTATCCATCGTAGGCAATTTTCCAATTGGGCCCCTGCACCGTTTGGGTGTGTTGGTGATGCCAGGTAGCCAGACTGAATTCGCCAAGCATACTTTCATAGCCGGATAGAAAGTCTTTGATATCGAGTGTCGAGTTGGGATCAAGTGTGACCCAGATGATACCGGCGGACTCAAGACAAGGTAATTCGGTTAAGCCCAAGCAGGATTTATCGACCTCGCCAAAGTCCTCGGCCGCATAGATCGCAATCAGGTCGCCATCGGGACTATACGTCCAAGCGTGATAGGGGCAGGAGAACTTGTGCGCAGTGCCGGTCCCCTCTGGCATTAGCCGCGCGCCGCGATGACTGCACATATTGACGAAGGCTTTCACCTCGCCGGTTCGGCCTCGACTAATGAGGACCTGCACACCAGCCGCATCCAATGCCTTGTAATCGCCCGGATTGGGAAGCTCCGCAGTGGCTGCGAGCACAAGCGGTATGCGGCGAAAAATTTTTGCGACCTCGTCATCAAATCGCGTCTGATCATAGTAGTTTTCGACCGGAATCTGCACGATCTCATTCACTTGATCTACGGTGCCGTTGCGGCCATGGGCAAGATCCTGCCGTGCTAATTCAACCAGCTGAGCTCGTGACATCTGTAATCAACCTGATTTTTGATACGTTGATCTTAATCAATTTACTAAGTGATCAATACTAGAGATTGGTAGATATTGAGTTGCGCAACTATGCCGTTTCCGGCCAGTATTTATCCTTTACCAGTATTTGTCCTTCAATAGACGCTTATAGAGCTTGCCGGTTGGTAGCCGCGGTATTTCGTCGATAAAATCGAAACTGCGTGGGATCTTATAGCTCGCTAGGTGCGCGCGCGCGTATTCGTCGAGGGTATCTGCCAACAGGATGGTGTCAGCGCTCGAGGCAGCGGGTTCAATAACGGCTTTGACCTCCTCGCCAAAGTCCGCATTGGGTATGCCAAAGACCGCAACGTCCCGGACGTCTGGATGCAAGATAAGCACATCTTCGATTTCTTGCGGGTAGATATTCACACCGCCAGAAATAATCATAAATGCTTTGCGATCTGTCAAATAAAGGTAGCCTTCCCGGTCGAGATAACCGACGTCTCCTAGGGTTGTCCAATTCGGTTTGGTTGGGTGCGTGGCTGAAGACGTTTTGTCTGGCGCATTGTGGTACTCAAACGACTTTTCGGTTTGTTCAAAAAAGATGGTTCCCGCCTCTCCTGTCGGCAGCTCCGAGCCCTGGTCGTCACAGATATGAATTGGATTGCTGACTGCTTGACCCACCGAGCCCGGATGAGATAGCCATTGTTGCGGGTTAATGATCGTTGTGCCGTTACGTTCCGTGCCGGCGTAGTACTCCCAAAGAATCGGCCCCCACCAGTCCATCATCTGGTGTTTGACGACGACCGGGCACGGCGCCGCCGCATGAACCGCAACCTTGTGGCTGGATAAGTCGAATCGCGTACGGTCAGAGACTGGCAGTTTGAGCATGCGCACGAACATTGTTGGCACCCATTGTGAGTGCGTGATGTGATATTTCTCGATGTTCGCCAACGATTGCACTTCGTCGAAACGCTCCATCATATAGACGGAGCCACCCAAAGAGAGTGTGCGCATGCAATAGCCGAACGGGGCCGCGTGATACAAGGGTGCGGGTGAAAGATATCGAGTGTTTTCATCGATTCCGTAGGCATTGGCTCGATTAACCCCCGGGATTCCGTCCGAAATTGGCTGACCTGTGAGTGGACGCTTAATGCCTTTTGGACGCCCGGTCGTACCTGAGCTATAGAGCATAGAGTCGCCCATACGCTCATCTAGTATGGGCGTTACAGACATGTGGGCTAACTCGTCTGAGAAGGATTGGTAACCTGCCGGCGCAGTGCCTGTGCAGAATCTGTGGGCGCAGTCGGGCACATGCTCGAGGAGCTGTGCGGTAACCTCTAAGGTATCAGAGGCAAACAGAGCCATGCTTCCTGAGTCGTTGACAATATAGCCAGCTTCGTCGGCGGTGAGATAACGGTTTATGCAAGTGAGGTACATGCCTGAGCGCAATACGCCCCAGGCGATGACGAAGAACGCGAGCTGATTGTCCATGACCAGACCGACGTGATCGCCCTGTCCAAGACCCCGATGCGACAAAAGTTGCGCCACTTGGTTGGACTGATCATTGAGTTCAGCCCATGAGAGTGTGTCACCTGTGACGGTGTTGGTAATGGCGGTGGTGTTTGCTTTGACAGTTGCCCAATGTCCTGGATACACAGTTGCTCCTTGATGGTCCTGAGTCGCTTTGCCGCCATTGTGCAATCGTGTAAGAAGCAATCCAAGTGTGCTCCAGGTAATATCTTGGTCAAATTGGGAGGGACGTATGCGTACCAGGGTCTTGCTTTTGTTTGTGTTGCTGGTCGGTTGTGCGAAAGAGAACTTGCCATTTTCCAGTGGTGAGCTGACGGGCGTGGTGACGCCGCCACCGGCAGATTGGACGGCAATTGCGGCAGATGAAGTCGTGCAATTCGAAACAAGAGCGCCGGACCCGTATTCCGTGAATTTGTGGGTGCTAGGTCAAGGTCAACGGCTGTATGTATTTGCGGGTGGATCCCGCTCCAATTGGGTTGAAGATATCGAACTAAATCCCAATGTCCGCATGAAAATCGGTGACGCAATCTATGAGCTGACTGCCGTTCGAGTGCATGATGCCGATGAATTCGAGACCTTTGCGCAGGGTTGGCAGGCTAAATATGGCAACCGACCTTGGAACGACGATGTGCGTGAAACGTATCTGATGAGACTGAATCCAACGGAGAAAGACACATGAAAGGGCTCGCTGACAAAGTGGCGATTGTTGCCGGTGCGGGCGCGCGCGGAGATGGCATTGGCAATGGACGCGCGGCCGCTTTGTTGCTGGCCGAAGCGGGTTGTCGAGTGCTCGCCGTTGATCGAGACATAGCACTTGCCGAGCGTACGGTGGCAATGATCCAAGATGCTGGCGGCGTTGCACAGGCGGCGCGAGCGAATGTTACCAAACTTTCTGATTGTGAAGCTGTTGTTGCCCAAGCGTGTGCAGCCTTTGGCGGCGTCGATCTGCTTGATAACAACGTTGGCATTGGTAGTACGGGGACGGTTGTCACGGAAGATCCAGCGCGTTGGGATACCGTGATGCGGGTCAATGTCGACTCAATGGTCAACATGTCGCGCGCCGTGATACCCGAGATGATGCGAAGAGGTGGCGGCGCCATCGTCAATGTGTCCTCTATATCCGCTCTGAGACCGCGGGGCCTGACCGCCTATAGCACCTCCAAGGGGGCAGTCATGGCTTTGACTAAGGCCATGGCTGTCGATCATGGTGGCGATGGCATTCGTGTGAATTGTGTGGCTCCGGGGCCGGTGTTCACGCCGATGGTTGAAGGGGATGGCATGAGTGACGAGCGAAGAGCGACTAGAAAAGCGGCCACGCTTTTAAACGTTGAAGGTACGGGGTGGGATGTCGGTAACGCCGTAATGTTCTTACTCTCTGATGCAGCCCGCTATGTGACTGGCCAGGTGTTGGTTGTGGACGGCGGGGTTACGTTACAAGGACCTTCCCGCTAAAGAATATCTTTAGCCAGCTCGTCTAAAGCGAGCGGGTTAAGCTCGTGTGCCAAACCGATTGCGACAAGTTGGCTCTGCGCAACCGAAGTGGTCTTTGCTGACAGCTCAACTCGTTTGCCGACAACTTGAACTTCGATAGATCCACCTGTGGCTCTGACTATACCTTTCAGCCTCAGTATGCCGGCAGTGCGCTGGATAAAAGTATGGATTGAGGCTGCAGAATATTGCCTGGTATTTGTAAACTGCCAGGTTGCGTACTGTGCGTGCTGTTGATGTTCGCCAGCAGCTTGGTCTTGGTGCTTAACGTCGATACCAAGTAATGCGGCGACAGGTATTTGGCTTTGTTCGGTGGGAATAACAGGACAGGTGTTGAACTGCGCAAGCCATTCTTGTGTGGTTGCGAGTTGCGAGGGTGAAACAAGATCTTGCTTGTTGAGCACAATCAGGTCGGCAGCGCGTAGCTGACGGCGTACGGTTTCGGCGACGTACTTATCGTTTGCCTTGGTTTGAACAGTCTCAGCGTCCGCAAGCACGATGAGGCCTGATAGTTCCAGGTCTGCGGTGTATCCGTACTGAGCCAGGTTCGACACATCGGCAACGCCGCTTGCCTCGACGATAATGTGGTCGGGCGGTGGCTGCATCGTCTTCAAGCTCTCCAGCGCTTCAAAAAAACCATCGCTTAGATTGCAACACACACAACCGTTCGCCAGATTTATTTGTTGTTCATCTTGCGATTCAATTAGAGCCGCATCGATATTGAGGCGGCCAAAGTCGTTGATTAAGAGCGCCAAGCGAAGATCATGATTGTAGCGCAAGATGTGATTGAGGAGTGTGGTTTTTCCGGCACCGAGGTATCCGCCGAGAACTGTAAACCCGGTCTTAGCGCTGGCGATTGATTCTGTCACTGCGTCCAGCGTGGCTGGTGGTGCTGATGTGTAGTTGCCTGCATTAGCTGGACGCCTGATGCTTGCATCCAACCAGCACCGTGCCCCACACGCCGATTTCTTTGATGGCTAAGGGATCAACTGTGAGCGGATCCTCTTCCAACACGGCGAAGTCAGCCTTTTTGCCCGCTTCGAGTGAGCCTATTTCGTCGTCTAGATGCATTTGATAAGCCGCGTTGATCGTCACGGCTTTGAGAGCCTCGTAAGGAGATATTTTTTCGACCTCGCCGAGAACTCGTCCGGTTGGGGTCACGCGATTTACCGCACACCACATCGTGTGGAGGGAACCTAAGGGCGTAACGCCTGCATCCGAATGAACTGAAAAAGAAACCCCTTCGCGGAGTGCCGATGCGCAAGGTTCCAGCGCATTGGCGCGCTCTGGGCCGACGGTTATTGCGTAGTGTTGGTCACCCCAGTACCACAGATGATTGGAGAAAAAGTTTGCGCACAAGCCAAGCTTGGCCATTTTTTTCAGTTGCGCTTGCGTGGTCAGTTGCGCATGGGTAATGGTATGACGGTGATCGAGCCAAGGGTCTTCGCGCAGGACCTTCTCAACGGTTTCAATGGCGAGGTCTTGGGTCAGATTGCCATTGCAATGCATGTGTACATTTAGGCTCCGATTATGGAAAGGTCGTAACCAATCTAGGAATTGGTCAGGCACGGTAAGTAGTTGTCCGTGATCCTCCCCGGTGAAATAGCAAGGTTCCTTGATTAAAGCACTGAAGCCTTGGATGGAACCGTCCAGAACGAACTTCACCCCTGGGAATCGAAGTTTCTCAGTAGCGCTGTTTTTTAGATCTACGAATTGTTCAGCCACACTCTCAAAATCGGTATCTGAACCCGGAATAGCGGGTATGTTGTATTGGGCAATACGCAGCGGGTATGCCTCCTCCGCCGTGATTGTGCGCCACATAGAGAGTACTTTAGGGACCAAAATGGCCTGCCCTGCCAGATCGGTACAAGTCGTAATCCCGGCATTGCGGGCCATGTCGCCAAAGTCTCGCAGGGCGGATTCCGTAGAGTTTGCAAAGTGCACGATACGCATCGCATCCTTGCATGTCCCCATTGCGGGTGGCTCGCGCAGTTCGCCGTCGAGTTCGCCGTCCGCACTCCGGCCCAAGCCTTCTATCATAAGATCTTTAGTGACGTTGTTACGCGTCAGCATGGCGGTGTTCACTGTCGCCAGGTGACCGCTTGCGTGATGGAGGTAGATTGCTCTGGTCGAAGAGACTTGATCGAGGTGCTGTTTGGTTAGTCGAGGTTCCTCTGGAAAATAGATTGG
>JAQWQN010000089.1 GCA_029244465.1 Pseudomonadales bacterium | reverse complement strand
AATCACAGGCTCCCAAAAATCAACGCTATGGCAGCTCTCACAAACAGCGCTCGTTTGAATATGGTTCGCGTTCTTACCCGTGGCTTCAATACCGTTGTGGCAACCCGAACAGCCATCAACGATGTTCGCATGGTCAAATTGAGCGGGAATCCAAGCTTGGTCTAGATGACAGGTACCACACTCTGCGCTGGTCGGAACATGCCCGGGCGGTGTTTCACTCGCGTTGAGACCATTGTGACAAGAGGAGCAGTTGCCCATTGTCTGCGCATGATCGACCGTGAGCACGGGCAGCCACGTCTGCTCCAAATGACAGGCATCACAAAACTCTGTCGTGGCAATGTGGTTCGGCGTCAATCCGGTATCGGCGATGACGCCAGTACTATTGTGACACGCGGCACAATCACTGGGCGTACCTTGAAATGACGCTTGTATGTGACAGTCTGCGCACTCTACCTGGGCATGCGCGCCGCGCAGATCAAATCCATGTTGAATATGATCGTAGAAATCTGACGCTGCCAACACCTGCCCCACAGCTAGCATCGCCATTGTTAAAATGGCGAACCTGCTTATCAAGCGATATGCCGAGTACTTCATTAGCTACCTAAGTCTCACATCGTCTGCGAAACTCTCCATTGTGTGACATTGCTGACACTCTGATCCAAATTCGCCTCGGTGCTTATCGTCACCCAAGTGGCAGGCGACACACTCCTTAGCAGTATTTTGCGCGAGCCCAGTCTTTTTGCTGTGACAAGAAGCGCATATAAGACCCTCGTGTGAGCCAGAAAGCGTAAATGTGGTTTGCGCGCTATGATCGAAATCCCAAAATTCCCATCCACCTGGATTGTGGCAAGATTGGCATTGTTCGGCGAACACCCCATCGTGCGTGTCATCATGACAAGCGGCGCATTCTGTTGCCGCATCGTCAAACTTACGTGACGAATGGCATTGATCACAAACAGCAATGCGGTGCATGCCAACCAAGGGAAATTCCGTAAACTCGTGCTCAAATCTTAATGATTGAGTCCAGCTTGTTTCGCCATGACAACTACCACAATCTCCCAGCGTATTTTGATGCGGGTCACTTTCTTCATGACAACCGACACAATTTGTCGGTAGCTGAGCAGAGAGATTTTCTATGTGGCAACTCTGGCAATTCAAGACAGCGTGCGCACCCACCAGAGTGAAATCAGTTTCCTGGCTATGATCAAACGATAGCTCCCAGCTACTTTGTGAATGACAGTCGCCGCACTGCTCACCGTGAGCGCCAGCGTGCACGTCGATTGCACTGTGACATCCAATACAACTCGTCGGTGGCTCCACGAGTGTCATACCTTGCAGATGACAACCACTACATGAGAGCGCAACATGCGCGTCCATCAATTCGAAACCGGTTTCACGATTGTGGTCAAATTCACTGGATTGCCAGTCAACCGACGAATGACAAGAGCCGCACTCAGAACCACGGGCTCCTTGATGGACGTCATCTAACTGATGGCATTCGACACAGGTTTCGGGAGTGCTCTCATACACCTGATCAATATGACACTGCGCGCAATTAGCCTGCGAGTGCGCATCAACCAACTTGAAGTCACTGTATAGGCCGTGCTCAAAACTAACCTCATCCCAATCGCTTTCATTGTGGCAATCAGCGCACGCCTCACCAAGGCCTCCTTTGTGCTTGTCTTGTGACTCATGACAACCCACACATTCCTGACTGGCCTCTCGGAATTGCATTTCAGGTACATGGCAGCCACCGCACTCCACCAGCCTGTGCAGGCCCTGCAGCTCAAATTCAGTTTGCGTGTGATCAAACGTAGCCGCCACTAGACCGATCACATCGGCGTCTCTGCCAATGTGATCGGTATGACAGGCTCGACACTCTTGATTAAGCACAGCTTCGTTTTTACCGTGAAACCTAACGCGAGATGCTTGGTCAATAGCCACATCTTCATGACAAGTTAGACATAACGTCGTTTGCAGCGTTCGTTCAAACGGGGCATGGCAGGCTTCGCACCCTTCCTCAAGTTCTGCGTGTGCTGCTATTAGGTCACCGGGGTTAATCAGGCTCTCAAAACTGGCCGAATAAGCGATCGGCGCACTGCACAAGACCACCCACGCCGTGAGTGATCGTAAAAGCATCAATTTTTGATTTCTGTGCGTCAAAATAGGATTTGGTTCTGATCTGGCACTGAACTACGTTAGTACATATGTACCGCTACGATGTGCACGACCGCAGCCAATACGAGAAGAATGAAGAGCGGATAGTGAACGATGTGCCACAATGAAAATAGGCGTTCAAAAGTACGAAATTGTGCAAATTTTCGTAATAGCGACGCCCGTTGATGCACATGGCGTCGCACGTTTTGCCACAGCCGTTTCTCATGCTCACCTACAAGCTCCGACATCTGGCTCAGTTGATGCAGCGAGGAGCGCGCCTGTCGCACCACCCTGTAAGCACGCAAACGCGACGATACCTCAAGTGTGGCCGCGTGCACGAGACTGCTGAAGAAACCACTGTTCGCTACTAAAACACGGTCTTCCCACTCGTTCAGCTCGCTATTAATAGTAGGCAATAGCTTGGCAATCGCGGTATCGCCATCGCGAATACTGGTCATATCCCCGCGCAAAGATACGAGCGATGCAGATTGCCCATACAGACCGTAGTGGAGCTTTGCGTATAGATATCGACCAACAATGCCACTGCCGGCAACAATTAATGTGCAAAAAAGGGCAATGCGACTATTCAAGGAACCAAGATCAAAATTGCTATGGAAAATAATCAGAACCGGTCCAACAACACCGAACACCATATGGGTTCTGAACCAATACTTCACCGAACCCCAACCAGAGAATGCCTTCATGCGCTTTCGCATCGGATACAAAAGCAAAAGCGTCATAAGCGTGGTACCTGCGATACCAAGTCCGTAGCCCAATCCATCGCGTGCTCTCAAGTAATTAAGATCAGCGTTGAACCAGCCGAGAAGAATAATGCACACCACCAGTCCATACATTGATCCGGTCAGCAGCTTATGCCGCGTCGAATCAGAAATCTGGCTGTTTGCATTCATTCGATAGAGTGCGGTGTAGAGATCGCAACTATACCATCTACCCAACCAGTCAAAGTGAGAAATAATTCCCATAATTGACCGCTCTAGGAGACGATAATTTTGCTGGCAATCGAGGAACCTGGTCATGTCGCCTGAAATTACAACGCTCTCTTACTACGCTATACCAATTTTGTTGGTCTATGCCTTCTATCTAAAAAATATCCAGCAACGAGAATCAAACAACAGAGCCGTTTTTGAGGAAGCCATCGAAACCGGAATGACCTCCCCCCCATCCCTGCATCCCGTCATCAACCAGGATGTGTGCATCGGTTGCGAAGCCTGCGTGCATGCTTGTCCCGAATTTCCTGCTCATACCGTACTTGGCCTTATTGATGGCAAGGCGAACTTAGTCGGGCCTACCGATTGCATCGGTCACGGAGCGTGTAAGACTGCCTGTCCTGTCGATGCCATTTCGCTTGTTTTCGGTACCGCAGAACGCGGCGTTGATATTCCCAACGTTTCGCCTGAATTCGAAACCAACGTACCAGGAATTTTTATTGCTGGAGAACTGGGCGGCATGGGACTGATCCGAAACGCTGTTATGCAGGGCCAACAAGCCCTCAGCTACCTTGCAGCTCAGAAGCGCGTCCTGGCCGACGGTTTGGACGTTGCTATTATAGGGGCCGGTCCTGCCGGACTAGCGGCCACCCTTGCCGCCAAAGAGTTCGGTATGAAATATGTCACTATTGAACAAGATTCTCTCGGTGGCACGGTGGCAAATTTTCCCCGCGGCAAGCTTGTAATGACCGCGCCAGTTACCTTGCCACTTTATGGGCAGATGCAATTTAAGGAAACACACAAAGAGACTTTGATTGACTTCTGGCACGGTGTAGAAGAGCAAACCGGCATAGACGTCAATTATAGAGAGAAGCTTGAAAGTGTTGAACGAGAAGGTGACGCCTTTGTCTTACACACCACACGCACAACTTATCGAGCGGCAAGTCTTCTACTTGCTCTAGGCCGGCGGGGTTCACCTAGGACACTAGACGTACCTGGCGAGGACTTGCCCAAAGTTGCTTACAGCATGATCGATCCAAGTCATTACGCAGATCAACACGTCTGTGTCGTCGGCGGTGGCGATAGTGCTCTTGAAGCTGCCATTGCCATCGCAAAAGAACCAAATACTACTGTGACTCTTTGCTATAGATCGTCTGCCTTTTCCCGCGCTAAACGAAAAAATCGAGACAAAACCGAGGCGCTCGCTCGTACCGGTCAAATAACGGTGCTAATGAATTCAGTCGTGCTAAATATTGGCGAATCCACAGTAGATATACACCTACGTGATGAAGAGCAAACGAAGACGATGTCGAATGACGCAATCATCGTCTGTGTCGGCGGCATCCTTCCTACTGGATTTTTAAAGGAACTCGGAATCAAAGTTGACACAAAATATGGCTCACATTAATGCACTGCTGTTAGCGATAGCGCTGGTCTGGGCGTCGCATTCTCTTGCTCAAGTGCCAGACGCAGCAAAAACCGCTCTTCGTCTTGGTCAGTTCAGCAACGCTGAGCAACTCTTGCGCGCGGCTGCGGACCATGGCAACGCTGAAGCTGCATACGAACTCGGAAGGCTATATGCACGAGAACTTGTGAGCGGCAAAGACGAGAGAGATGCGGTAGAGCTTTTTCGGCATGCGGCCAACGAAAATGTGGCTAGCGCCTCGGACCTGCTCAACAAGGTGATATCACGACACCCAGATCTGGCAGATAGTTCGGAACGATGGCTTTCTGCAGAACCACCGGAGCAACGAAGCAGCTCGCCTACAACGATTGTAAGCGAATGCGCGTTCGATGAGTTTCGCCGATTGGAATTGGCGTCCAACCAGATTGCCCAGTTGTTACATCGAACAATGCGATGCCCAAAGCCAGTGCAGTGGCTCGAGCACGCAAAAAGTTCTGGGGTCAAACTGGAGCATGTAACGGATCATCAAGACAATACACTGCTTCACTCAGCCGTTGCTCAATCAAACAAACCGGCGGTCAAATTCCTCATTAGTCAGGGACTCGCTTCTGACCGAAAAAATCTTAACGATTGGACTCCTGCAATGTTAGCTGCGCGCAGCAACGACCCCGCTATAGCGAACTTGTTGGGACTAAACATCTCCATCGAAGCCACAGCGACCGTGGCGGCGATCGAGCAACTTGCGACCTCGTCACGATTTGAGGGATGGTCGAATCTGGCTATTGCCGCCAGCATCGGTCGAGAGTCCATAGTGGACAGTTTACTTTCCGCCAATTCTTTTGCAGTCGATAGAACCGGTATCACTGCGCTGGTAAGGGCAATCGACGCAAATCAAGTCCATATCGCGAACATGTTGATCCAAGCCGGACACCCGGTTCACCTACCAGAAATACAAGCCGTGACCCAGCACGGAGATGTCGCGCTTTTGAAACTCATCGCTGCAACCAAACTCCAAGCAAAAGAACGCAATGCGCTGACCTGTTATATTGCGACAACTGAGCTTCAAGACATCCTCTCCTTGATTTTACAGTCGGCCGTACCACCCGAACACTGCAACGGCGTACCGTTTGGGATTGTGTTGACCAAATTCAGCGGCTATGACGAAACGATCACGTATTTACAGGGTCGCCCCGACACCTTTGAATACCGTGACAAACAGGGTTGCTCTGCGCTGTGTTGGTCTATCAAACGCGAACGTCAGGACCTAACGCGCACTCTGATCGCTTTGGGTGCCAACAACTCCGCGAGCAATGAAGGCACCTCAACCTTGATGCTAGCAGCTGCCTATGGCGACGGTGGCGCCGCGCAAGCGTTGGTGGAAAAGGGAGCTGACGTTTCAGCTCAATCCAACACGCTGACTCAAGCCATTCATCTGGCCGCCACAAACGGCCACGTAGACGTCGTCGTTTATTTGCTCGCAAATGGTGCCGATATCAACAGTATGGATGTCAATGGCGATACGCCACTTCTGCTTGCTGTCAAAAACTCCCACCTTTCTACCTCGGCAAAATTATTGGCGCTCGGCGCTAAGGCACACGCCAACAATCGCAAGTTTGAAAATGCATTTTCGATTGCGCAAAAAAAAGGATCCGAGTGGCATATACTTTTCAGTGAGGCTAGCTCAATCTGGTCCTTTTTAGGGGGGCGTTAGATGGGTAACACTATGATCACCAGACTCGTGATTGTGATGTGCGGGTTCGCTTTCGGCTGTGCGGAACCTGACCTTACCTCGCCCTCGCCCTCCTCCTCGCCCACGCGGTCCCCCTCTTACAATACGTCGGTCTCTGCTCGGACACCTTTCGCACTCGCTCACATCAAACTTAGCCAAAGTGTTCCGCAAGACGCAAAAGTCTTCGTTTATCTGCGCCCAATAGGCCAACGTATGCCGCTCGCCGTGCAACAATACTCACCACAAGACCTGCCGGTAAACTTGGCATTCGGCTTTCCAAAGGAAGATGTCTATCCACTGGAAATCGTGGCACGGGTATCGCTCACGGGTTCCGTTAACGCTCACCCGGGCGATCTTGAGGCTATATCGCAACGCCTAGAGCAATCCTCCAATGTCCACGAAGTTCAATTGGTACTCGGCACCCAATCAAAAAATTCCAGTTCTCGCATTCAGGTGATCATCGAGGTTCCGGATGGCTTTGACCATACCGATCACTCCAAGGTTTACATTTTTGCTAAAGCAATCGGCGATGAAGAAGGTTTACCAATCGCGGTGCGGGTCTTTCCCAGTCGCGAACTGCCTTCGGTTGTCTATCTGTCAGACCAACACAGCATGCTCAAAATGAATCCATTGAGTAAGCACGGAACAGTACTTGTCCAAGCCAGATTATCGGTTTCGGGCAATACCACACCACATGTGGAAGATATCGAGAGTACCTTTCAAGAGGTTGCAGTCCCAACCACAGACCCGGTCCATCTCAAGTTGATGCATGCCGCGTCAACGAATCAGTGACAAATTAGAATCCAGCGTTTGCTCTTGTATGCACAATATCTTTGCAAGCAAATGGCTTAGACGAAACCTCTTCTGTACCAGCCTCAACCGCAGTCTCTTAAAAAGCGCTTGTGGCAACTGCACTGGGTTTGCCGTTGCGAAACAGGATCTCCCCCACCCGAAATAGCGATTACTTTGACGCGATCAAAGCGAGACTTGAGTTCGCGCATCAACGCTACACGATCTAATTCTGGCATGACGATTTCCGTAATCACCAGATCCGCTTGCATCGTTTCTGCCTGTTGGACCACATCTCTTGGCGAGGTGATTACTGCGGCCTCGAATTCTTCGCGGGACAGTACATGTTTCATCTGCCCCACAAACACCCCCCATCGGCGAAACAGCACAGAGTTCCACCAACTTCATCACACAGTGAAGACATCCTACAACGATGGGCAAATCCTACCAGAGCGTGGGAGCAACCGGAGGGCCCTTCCCCCCGCGTTTGCCAGCGCTCAGCGCCAGGTGGTGCGCTGCTTGAGATGTCCAGAATGGTCTGGATCACGTCCGGGCCGATGATATCTGCAATCACCTGCAGCTAGAGGAAGAGATAGTTTTTTCCTTCAGACCGAGCTGCGAACTATATAATCGAAGTCAAGACGTTGTCCGAGTCGAAAATTGATAATCTTCGTTGCCTGCGTGCGGTTTATTTAGGCCATGCCGGCACACTTTAGGAGGCTTAATACCGTGAGATCTGTTTTCTGCATAGCTTCGATTCTATTGGCGCTCGGCGTTCACGCAGCCGACCACGAAGTCTCGATCGATACCGGCACGCTGTCAGGCGAAGTGATGGACGATGGCGTCCGATTATTCAAGGGTATTCCTTACGCAGCGCCACCGGTCGGCAAGTTGCGATGGCGTGCACCCGCACGAGCCGAAAGCTGGCAGGGGGTCCGATCAGCGACTGAGTTCGGTCCCATCTGCCCTCAGACATCCGGACTGGCAGCCATGAGTGGTGGCGTACTGCCGACGACTGATGAGGACTGCCTGTTTTTGAATGTCTGGACCCCGGCGCGATCTTCCGATGAGGCGCTTCCAGTGATGGTCTGGATTCACGGCGGTGCGCTGAATCTCGGCTGGAGCAACCAGTCAGTCTATGACGGGCAGGAGATCGCCAATAGAGGCGTCGTACTGGTGAGCATCAACTATCGGCTTGGACCGCTCGGTTTCCTGGCGCATCCGGCACTGACCAAGGAGGCTGGGGTCTCTGGTAACTACGGTTTACTGGATCAGATCGCAGCACTGCAGTGGATACAGCGCAATATCGCCGCCTTTGGCGG
>JAQWQN010000075.1 GCA_029244465.1 Pseudomonadales bacterium | reverse complement strand
CTCCAGCCCGCCTGGTTAAAACCAGCATACGATTTCCTCTCGCAATAGATTGCAGCAGTCAATGTACTTGGGTTTTAGCGAGGGTTCTGTGAACCCCACTACAAATCAGGCCTGCGAGCATCAGGTTTCAAAATAGAGGCGCCCTGAAGGTGTGAGCTACGTCTCAGATCCGCACGAGAGCACGCACGCGCCTGCTTTACTGAGCTTTCGCCAGTTCACTTTATCGCCGAGATTTCGGTATCACGCCCAAGTCGGCGTCAGCAGATTTTTCAATCAATTTGCTCTCTATTGGCTTTTTAACCAGAGCGCCAAGTTCGCGAAATTGTTCTGCTTGGCGCACCAGATTACCCTTGCCCGTCGCAAGCTTGGCAAAAGCCGAATGATACGTTTTTTCCGCTGTACCCAGTTGTTTACCCAAGGTCTCCATATCCTCGACAAGGACTCGCAGTTTGTCGTAAAGCGCGCCAGCTTTGCGGGCTATTTCTTGTGAATTGCGATTTTGTTTCTCATAACGCCAAACATTGTTGATGATGCGTAATGTCATCATGAGTGTCGTCGGACTCACAATGACAATGCGTTGAGTAAACGCCTCGGTAAAGAGTCTGTGATCCGTTTCCATAGCAATTGTAAACGCTGACTCAATGGGTAAAAACATCAAAACAAAGTCGAGCGAGCGGACATCTGGAAGCTGGTCGTAGTCTTGTTCTGAAAGGCGTTTGACATGCGCCCGTAAATTGGCCAAGTGCTGTCTTAGGCGTTGTTCTCGTACACCTTCATCTTCAGTGGCTAGCGCCTCTTCGTAGGCATTTAAGCTCACTTTAGAATCGACGACAACGTCCTTTTCGTCGGGTAATCTGATCAACACATCCGGCCGCTTCAGATCACCTTTTTCTGTACGTCGTGATGGCTGGACAAAATACTCGTGATCTTTGCGCAGTCCGGAGTCTTCAAGGACACGCTCAAGCACGAGTTCGCCCCAGTTTCCCTGCAGCTTTTTGTCACCTTTCAGCGCCTTAGTGAGATTCTCTGCCTCTTCGTTGATCCGCTCGCTGGCCTGTTGCAGGTTCTTGATCTCGGTGAGCAGTGAGGCCCGCTCTTTGGTGTCTGTGTGGTATACCTCCTCGACACGTTTTCGGAAGTCAACAATTTGCTCCCGAAACGGCGAGAGTACGGTCTGGAGTCTTGCCTTCTGCTGTTCTTCTTGGCTTTCAAACACCCGGTTCGCGAGGACGCTAAACTCTTTCTTCAACTGCGCACTTGTTTCTTTGAACATCGCCTCGCGTTCTGTAAAGCCTCGCTGCGCTTCCTCAAGTGTTGCTCGACTTGCGGCTGCTTGAACCTGTATCTCAGCAAGTTCTTGTCGCTTTAACTCGAGCTCACCGCGCAAGTCGTCGCGTTGGCTTTGCGAACTTTTCAGCGCTTCAACTTGTTTTGTATTGTCTAGTTCAAGCGCACGATATCGATCGCGCAATGCTTCAATTTCAGCGCTGGTTTGCTCGTGCTCTCCAAGGCGATCTTGATCCGCTTGGGCCAACCCAGATTCGAAAGCTGCCTCGATCGCATGCTTGCGCAACTGATGCCACACAAAACTCGTCGCAAACGTCGCTACAGCCACGCTTACAATCGACCAAAACCAGATTTCCGTAAAAGGCCAGTGCGATAGGAACTGCAAAATTGGTACGTTAATGACCCTTACCCTCGGATAACAATTTGCGCGGCTATTATGTCCAACTCAACGCGAATGGGCGGTTCAGAGACACCCTCCTGAACATGCTCATTGTCTATCACGACGTTATTCAATCTGCCGGGTAAGGGACCTGCAAAATCCTTCTAGGAAATCGACACATACGCGATCTATACGGTTTTGAAATTTTAGGCGCGTCCGTCAAGTCGACTTGCAGAGCCATTCGCACAGCGCCTCGGATTTAACAGGCGTTGCACACTCATCACGCGAACTACTGGATATAGAGGATCTGCTGAGCGAAGTGTCACGTCGGCCGCTCAAGCTCAAGTGCCACTAGCAACAACGAGGCCGCACAGAGGCGATGGGCTCTATAGCAGCCCATCACATCTATCAACGAGGTCGTTCTAGCCTTCGGTAGGATCGCGACCGTCACTAGGCGCGCCGGTGCCGGAGGACCCCATGAAGATTTTACTGCCGTCTTCGAAGGTCACATCTCTACCGTTGGCCCTTTGTGAACGGTCTTTGGATTGATAACCATCAACGATAATAACCGTCCCTGGTAGCAGAGACTTACGATTTAGACCGCGACGCAAAAGCGTATTTGGCGTGCCCCCCTCCACCATCCAAGATTCTTTGCTACCGTCCTGTGTTGTATGTTCCAAATGAATCCAAGCATGCGGATTAACCCATTCAACTTTTGTCACCGGACCTTTCAGGATTAAAGGGCGGTTTGGGTCAAACTCGGCGCCGAATGCATGGTGAGACCACGCGTCTGATGCGTTCATCGCGACGACAACACATAGTAGAGCAATTGCAGAAACCCTAAAAAGCATATGATTTACCTTTCTTTCTATAGCGCTAGAACACCATTGTTCTAGCAATACCTCGTGACTAGATTTGAATAGTTTAACTCGTCCAAGGCCGTCCACACTTAGCGTGGGAGAGGCTCTCGACGCCATTCACCGTACATTAATTCTTCAACAAATTCGACACAGCGGAATTCCATAAGTTGAGCATTGTCTTCCATGCGTCGATACAGCGGCATGCGTATAGTCCACGGCGTGGTGAACGTTGCTGGATCTTCAATGGTTGCCTCATATTGCATATGATGCGGGCTCATCGGCGTATATCGCTCGGTGACCACCATCGCTGAGCTGTGATGATTACCCGCTCGGTCTAACCAGGTTTCGGGAACTTGCCCAGTCACTTTGACAACCAATGTATCCCCGTCCCAAGTGCCGTGGGACCACCCCATCCAGCTGTCGATTGGCGCTTCACCGGGATCTTCCATGTAAACCTCACGCGTGGCTCCCGCGTACTGATAAGCCATGAAAACGGAGTCTGCGCTTTGAAAAATTTGGAACGGTTGGGGCATATAGGTAGCACGAGGAATGCCCGGCAGGAAGCATTTGACTTCAGGGTCACGATCAATCCAGTTGGCGTGATTTTCTTGCTTGATGGCAAGCGCTTCCGGTGTATACGGGATTTTACCGCCGACAACAATACCCAGGCCTGGAGGTACGGCCCCTACAGCACCGAGGTACAATGTTTTTACTGCCGGTAGAGGCCCCATGGGTCCCTCACGCAGTTGCATAGAATGACTGGCTGTGTGCATTTCGATGTTGTAATTCGCCGTATTGAGCGCCTGCCAGATGCCATTCAAGTCGGGATGCACACCATCAGGTCCCCGCGGTGCCTTATAGGTGTCAGCAATCGATACTGACGTAAACAGTGTGCATACAACGAATAGTAGAGCCGTGCCAAACGATCGCCTCATAGAAATCCCCCTAAACCGCGATTGCTTCTAAAGCCTGCATGTTAGCACATTGAATGCCGGTGACACCCGAACAAAGTGACAGTACCCTACCCTATTTGAGCCAGAGACGGCACAATCGAACCCACATAAGGAGAGATCATGACTACACCGATTGCGAGCAATGCCGCCAGCGCAGAAAAACTAGAACAGATCGATCATATTAGGATTGCTGTTCGACAGCTGTGTTCAAAGTTTGCTGAGGATTACTGGCTCGAAATGGATAGAACACTTGGCTACCCCACAGATTTTGTCCAAGAGTTAACGCAAGCCGGCTTTCTCGGTGTTCTGATTCCCGAGCAATATGGTGGTTCAGGACTAGGCGTACTGGAAGCTGCTGCGGTAATGGAAGAAGTCTGTCGTTCAGGAGCACACGCGGGCGTCTGCCACGCGCAAATGTATGTGATGGGCTCGGTACTTCGGCACGGTACAGACGCGCAAAAATCGGCCTATCTGCCCAAAATCGCGAGCGGAGAGCTCCGCCTCCAGAGTTTTGGAGTCACGGAGCCTACGACGGGGACTAACACAACTAGTCTAAAAACCGTCGCCAAGCGGGACGGTGATGAATATGTAATTAACGGCCAAAAAGTGTGGATCAGTCGTATCGAACACTCAGACCTGATGGTCTTGCTTGCGCGAACAACAGACCGAGACAAGGTCACCAAGAAAACCGATGGGTTGTCAGCCTTCATCATTGACGTCAATGCCGCTGAGGGTAATGGCCTGGAAATTCGCCCGATCGAGTCGATGATCAATCATCACTCCTGTGAACTATTCTTCGATGACTTGCGTATTCCCGCAGATAATCTGCTCGGCCAAGAAGGTAAGGGATTTAAGGTTATCCTCGATGGCATGAACGCGGAGCGAATTTTAATCGCTGCAGAATGTGTCGGCGACGGTCGCTACTTCATCGAAAAAGCATCTAACTATGCGAAGGAACGCGTGGTCTTCGAGCGGCCGATCG
>JAQWQN010000063.1 GCA_029244465.1 Pseudomonadales bacterium | reverse complement strand
GGTCCAGGGACAGGTAGCTGGTCCTGATTAAAACCTCGTCCGTGCCCGGCTCGGGAATAGGTGTCTCGGTATACTCAAGGTCTGTCTCTTTCACCATGCCAACGGGCCGAGCGGCAAGCAGGAATTGACGATTGATGTTTGTCATGAAAAACACACAAAATTGGGATGCATTGATTATGTGAGAGCGACCTGCTCTTGGGAAGAAGATTCGTGCCTGTGAGGAGCGTTCGTCGGTATAATTGGACAATGCAGAGACCGTTATTTTGTTAACCCCAGTTTTGCCGATGGCAGCCTTGACTGAAGGCGATAAAACGTTGGTCAGGGTGGGCACGAGTCAAGGTGCCATCGACATCCTCGTGGGCCTGGCCGACGGACGCTATTTTGCGGTGCAAGCGCACTGTAGTCATGCCGGTCAGTCGCTTGCCAAGGGGCGATTAAGAGGTGAGGAGATTACGTGTCCTCGGCATGGCGCTCGCTTTAATGTGCACACGGGTGCGTCTATGGGTGAGCCAGCTACGCAACCGATTGCATGCTTCCCGGTTTTGCTAGAAGCTGGCAAAGTGTGTCTTTATATCGAAAGCTGAAACGCATACAGCAGTGACAATAACGGCAACAACGCTGCAAGATTAATGACTACTGGCTCCAAATAATTACTCCAAACTTAAGAGAGGACTGGCATGGATTTACAACTCAAAGGTGCAAAGGCGCTCGTTACAGGCGGCACGAAAGGGATCGGTCGTGCGATCGCCAACACGTTGGCTGACGAAGGGTGCAACGTCGCAATTTGCTCACGCAATGCAGAAGAAGTCGAGGCAGCAGTGGCTGATCTTAGCGCCAAAGGCGTAACGGCAATTGGCCAAGCGGTCGATGTTGGTGATGGTGATGCGCTGAAGGCGTGGGTTGCTGCATCCGCAGAAGGTTTAGGTGGTATTGATATCGTTGTTTCCAATGTCAGTGGGGGCGGGGCTCAGGGCGATGAAAGCTGGCGGCGACACCTTGAGCACGACATGCTGGGTGCTGTTCGTCTGGTCGAGTCTTCGATGGAATATCTCGAGGCCTCGGACAATGGCAACATCGTGATGATCTCGACAACGGCAGCGCTGGAGAAATTTATCCAAGCGGGTGCTTACAACGCTTTGAAAGCAGCATTACTGCAATACTCAGGGGCGCTTTCTCAAGACCTGGCGCCAAAAGGGATTCGCGTGAATGCGGTCAGTCCAGGACCGATTTTTGTCGAAGGGGGATCCTGGGATAACATCAAGCAAAACATGACTGCATTTTACGAGGCAACGGTTGCAGATATTCCTCTCGGACGGATGGGCTCTGCGGAAGAAGTCGCCGCTCAGGTTGTCTTGCTAGCAAGTCCGCGTGCTGCTTTTACCACCGGTACTAATGTTGTTATTGATGGCGGCATCACCAAACGCATTCAGTACTAGCATCCAACACCAATTAGTCTGAGTCGCGATAGAGGGCCAATGCCTTGCATTGGTCGTTTTTGTTTGGTGCTCACGGGTTGCAAGAGCCAACCGGTGAGCCCCAAACAGCGACAGAAGTCGTCGATGAGAGAGAAGAAAAATGTCTAAACCATTTCGTTTCGGGGTCCAATCGTTTAACACCACGAGCGGTGTAGATTGGACGAGGCAGGTTTGCAAAGCTGAAGAACTTGGCTATTCCACGTTTCACCTTGCCGACCACATCATCGGAGAAGGCCCGGCTCTGACGCGGGCTAATCACCCTGTGCAAGATGTGGCGGCTATCCCCGCAATGGCCCACGCTGCCGCTGTCTCTTCGACGATTAATATTGGTTGTAGGGTGTTTTGTATCGACTACCACAACCCTGTGGTCCTGGTAAAGTCGGCGATGACGATTGACATGTTATCCAACGGTCGACTTGAATTAGGTCTGGGTGCCGGTTGGGTCAAAGATGAATATGAAGCAATTGGTCTGCAAATGGACGAGCCGAAGGTTCGTATCGACCGTCTGGCCGATGTGATTGAGGGTGTCAAAGCCTTTCGAGGCGAAGGTCCTGCAGATGTGTCCAACAAGACCCTCCAGTGGAGCGAGTTTTCTGGTGCGCCAAAGCCAGTTGGCCGTGTGCCGATTATGATTGGTGGTGGCAGCCCACGAGTGTTGCGCTTGGCTGGTCGCGAAGCAGATATTGTTTCTCTCAATTTCAATAATCGTAGTGGGCAGATTGGGGCTGACGGCGTTGGGCTATCTACGTCTGATGAAACCACGAAAAAAATTGCTTGGATCAAGGAGGGCGCCGGGGATCGTTTCGCTGACATTGAGATTGAAATTGGCGCGTACTTCACGTTTGTGATGGATGATCCAAGCCCTGTGGTGCAGCAATTTTCGCAGGTCTTTGGCTTGTCGGAAGAAGACATGGAACGCCATCCGCACGCGCTGTTCGGCTCAGTTGAAGCCATTGTCGACGAGCTTGAACGTCGGCGCGAGAAGTATGGTATCTCGTACGTGACAATTAATGCGCAAAATATGGATGCATTCGCGCCGATCGTCGAACGGTTATCAGGTAAGTAATGTGCTGACGCTTGCGGCAGTTCAGGCAGAACTGCTGACAAAAACGACCGGTTCCCAAGCGATCGCCGCCGATCGCGCTGAGGTGCTTAATTCAGGATTAGCTGCGAATTTGGAAATGCCTCATCCGGTTTTCATCGATCGGGGAGAGGGGCCATATGTCTATGACGCCGATGAAAATCGCTACATCGATACATCGGTAGGCTTTGGCTTGCATATGCTCGGACATGTGCATCCCGTTGTTACGCGAGCCATCCAGGCGCGTGTGCCGAAAGGTTGGATGTTTGGCATCCATAGTACCAGCCAACTGCAGCTTGCCAATCTGGTGCAAGCAGGTAGTCCCTGCGCTGAAAGGGTTGTCTTTTGTAATACCGGATCGGAGGCAACGATGTATGCCTTCAGAGCGGCGCGCGGCTATTCGGGGAAAGACAAGATTGCGCTGTTTGACGGCTTTTATCATGGCGCGCACGACTACGGCATGTGGATGGCCGACCCGACAAGCCCGCGCATGGAACCGAGCGCGGTACCAATGGGGCATGGTATTCCTGGCGTGCTTAAAGAGCTTACGCTGCTGCTGCCTTATCGCGACAGTCGTGCGTTTGAGCTTATCCGACAAAACAAAGATGAACTTGCTCTGGTTTTTGTTGAGGGCGTACAAAGTTCTAATCCTCAATCCGAAGCCGGAGAGTTTCTTCGGGAGCTTGAATCTGTGTGCCGAAGCGCCGGTGTTCTTTTTGGCGTGGACGAGGTGATCACGGGCTTTCGTCTGGCGTACGGTGGTGCGCAGGAACGCTTTTCGTTGCAACCTGACCTGGCCACCTATGGCAAAGTGATTGGTGGTGGGTTACCGGTAGGTGCCATTACCGGGCGCGCAGAGGTTATGGCTGTCTTTACCGGCCTGGCGGCGGAACGAGGGGTGTTCTCCGGGGGCACTTTTTCGGGCAATCCGTTGACCATGGAAGCGGGTGCCGCCGTGCTTAACCATTTGCGCGATCATCCGGAAATTTATGTTGAATTGGAAAGGCGTACTCAGAGACTAGCCGATGTAATTAATGCACATTGTGAAGACCTGCAACTACCGGTTCACATGAAGCATGTCGGCAGTATGTTCCATCTTTTTTTTCAACGTGAAACGATAGCCAGCTCGAGGGATATTCACGCGCGTGGCTTGGCTGCGCAGAAAGCATTCTATCTGCATTGTCTGAACGCGGGGGTACTTGTTCCGGGCACACAACGCGCCTTTCTATCGGCTGTCCACGACGATCAGGTAGTCGATGAATTGATTAATGTGTTTACCGCGTCGTTGGACGCGGTGAGTGCAGAAGGTTTGTTTGATGCTACTCGGTAAAAAAGTCCGCGCGCGCAACGCCGGTCTCATCGTAAACCGGCTCTTGTAGGTCGACTCGATACTTAAAGTTAGCGGCGCCGGTAATGCCGTATTTGCCTAGGCAGTCGCGCATGTTGAAGTACCAATCGTCGTTCAGGTGTGCGTGCAGGTCTTCTTGGGTTTCCCATCGTTCGAATACACGAATGCGTCCCGGGATACGCGGATCAGGACACCAGTCATAATCCAGGCAGCCTTTTTCGGTGAGTGCGCCCTCGATAAGCGGGCCGGCCTCCGCCAGGGCGGGCGCTACATTCTCGGGTGGCATATCTACCGTGCCTGAAATAATGATTCGTGTCGTTGTCATGGATCCTCCGGAATAGTTAAACTGGCGTGCTCGGTCAAAGTGACCTTCTGATACGCGTAATCATCGCACATTGCTAGGAGCCCGATGAACATTGAATTTTCTGCTGAGGACGAATCTTTTCGTGCTGAGGTGCAATCGTTTCTAACGGAATACCTCTCGCCAGAGTTAAGGCGTAACGCGGAGCGAACCACGACGGTATTCGCCGATAAAGGTGTCGCCATGGCATGGCAACGAATTTTGGTGGAGAAGGGTTGGGCAGTACCTTCTTGGCCTGGTGAACATGGCGGCACGGGATGGACCGTGACGCAGAAATATATTTGGGGCCAAGAATGTGCGCGAGCGCACGCCCCCGGATTGATTCCTCTGGGTTTACGGATGCTGGCGCCCGTAATTTTTCGCTACGGTACGGATGAGCAGAAAGCAGAGTATTTGCCGAAAATGCTTTCAGGTGAGCACTACTGGTGTCAGGGTTATTCAGAACCGGGGTCAGGTTCTGATTTGTCGAGTCTGAAAACTGCTGCCGTCAAAGACGGTGATGACTATGTCGTGAACGGCACCAAGATATGGACCACGCACGCGCAATTTGCCGATCACATATTTTGCTTGGTGCGTACCGACCCAAATGTGAAGCCGCAAATTGGCATTACCTTTCTGTTGATTCCGATGGATACGCCGGGAATTACCGTTGAACCGATAATTACGATCGCTGATGATCATGAGGTGAATCAGGTTTTCTTCGATGATGTGCGAGTACCGCAAGCTAATCGGGTGGGGCCAGAGAACGAAGGCTGGACGGTTGCCAAGTATCTCCTGGAATTCGAACGGGGCGGCGGTGGTGCGACGCCTGGCATCGATGAGTCGATTCGCGATCTTAAGGTGATCGCCCGTCGCGAGCAAGAGGGTGCTTCGGCTCTTATCAATGACGAAGGGTTTGCTAGTCGACTAGCAGAACTTGAGATTCTCAATGAGTCACTGCGTTTCCAGGAGCTGAGGACACTCGAGGCCATAACCAAGGGCGGGTCACCAGGTGCAGGATCATCGCTTGCAAAAAACACGTCCGTTGAGATCAACCAAGCGCTTAATATGCTTAAGATGGAGGCGGTTCACTATTACGGTGTTCCGCATGCGAACAAGATTTCGCTCAACGGGTTTACCGAAGAATGGGTGGGTCCTGACTACGCTGAGACGGTCACCCCAAGGATGATCAATAGTCGAGCCGCATCAATTTTTGGCGGTGCCAAAGAAGTGCAGAAAAACATAGTGGCCAAGGTCGTACTTGGTTTATAGCGCGTGGGAGACGTCAGAGGCTATCGCCTCATGAATTCCCAGTCGGAATGTATTCTATGCATCTATGCCCTACGGGATTTCGTTATACTGCGGCGCGTTTTTAATTTGGGGTGATGCCGACGTGGCGCAGACGAGAATTCAGCGTGGCAACTTACAGGTTGCAAAAGTATTGGACGATTTGGTTGCCGAGCAAATTTTGCCGGGTACCGGGGTTGAGCTAACTGGTTTCTGGCAGGGACTAGAGAATTGTTTGTTGACGCTAGGGCCTGTGAACAAATCACTGCTCGCCAAGCGTGACGAGTTGCAGAAGCAAATTGATACCTATCACCTCCAGCGCCGTGGACAACAGCTCGATGCCAATGACTACAAAGAGTTTTTGCGAGAGATAGGCTATCTCTTGCCGGAGCCCGATGATTTCTCGATTGAAACGCAAAACGTCGACGAAGAAATAGCGCAGATGGCCGGACCACAGCTTGTTGTCCCGGTCATGAATGCGCGATTCTCGCTCAATGCGGCGAACGCGCGTTGGGGCAGTTTGTACGATGCCTTCTACGGCACGGACATACTGCCGGAAGAGCCGGGGCGTGAAAAAGGTAATAGCTATAACCCAGCCCGCGGCGAGCTTGTCGTCGCGAAAGTCGCCGAGTACTTGGATCAGATAGTGCCTCTTGATGGGGGCAGTCATACGGAGGTCACGGCCTACGGCATTGGTGCAGACAGAGATGGCGTACGCCACCTGCGGGCAATTTTGAATAATGGCGGCAACACGAGTTTAGTCGACGAAGATCAGTTTGTTGGCTATCTGGATGAAGAAGATCCTTCTTCTATTTTGTTGAAAAACAATGGTTTACATATTGATATTCAACTTGATAGTAATGATCCGGTTGGCGCAATGCATCCGGCCGGTGTGAAAGATGTGATTTTGGAATCGGCGGTTACAACGATACAAGATTGCGAAGATTCGGTCGCCGCAGTTGATGCAGAGGACAAATGTGTCGTCTATGGCAATTGGCTTGGCTTGATGAATGGCAAACTCGAAGAACGCATGCAAAAAGGCGGTCGAGAGATTGTCCGTGCACTCAACGACGATCGAACTTACACCGACACTCGGGGCCAAGAACTTGTTCTCCATGGCCGTTCGGTCATGTTGATTCGTAACGTTGGTCATCTGATGACAACGGATGCGGTGCTCGATGGTAAAGGCGATGAAATTCCAGAGGGGTTTCTTGATGGGTTTGTCACCTCTCTGGCTGCTATGCATGACTTACTCAGTAATAGTCGAGTCAAGAATAGCCGTGCTGGTTCGGTCTATATCGTTAAACCGAAAATGCATGGTCCAGAAGAAGTCGCGCTTGCGGTGTCATTATTTGACTGTATCGAGGATACGCTGGGACTGCCCCGGAATACGTTGAAAGTGGGGGTCATGGATGAGGAACGACGTACCTCCATCAATCTGAAGGCGTGTGTTGTTGCAGCCAAAGACAGAATCGTGTTTATCAACACTGGCTTCTTAGATCGTACGGGCGACGAAATCCATACGAGTATGGAGGCGGGACCTGTGTTGCGAAAAGAGGTCATCAAACAGCAGCCTTGGATCCTAGCGTATGAGGATTCCAACGTTGATGTCGGGCTCGCAACTGGTTTTCGGGGCAGGGCGCAGATTGGTAAAGGTATGTGGCCGAAGCCGGATGAAATGGCGGAAATGCTAGTGGCCAAAGTGGGACATCCCAAGGCCGGTGCTAATACCGCGTGGGTACCTTCTCCGACCGCCGCCACCTTGCACGCGCTCCATTACCACGAGGTCAGTGTGGCTTCGATGCAGACTCAAATCGAACAGCGCACACCCGCAAGCGTCGATGAAATTCTTCGTATTCCGTTGCTCGCTGGAGAGAATTTGTCAGCGTCTGATGTGCAGGCAGAGCTGGACAACAATGCGCAAGGTATCCTTGGCTATGTGGTGCGCTGGATTGATCAAGGGGTTGGTTGTTCTAAAGTGCCAGACATCAATGACGTCGGATTAATGGAAGATCGGGCGACACTGCGCATATCCAGTCAGCACATAGCGAACTGGTTGCACCACGGCATCTGCTCAAAGGAACAGGTACGGGCAACACTCGAACGCATGGCGGCGGTCGTAGATCAGCAGAACGCGGGCGATGCTGACTATAGAGACATGGCACCTGACTTTGATGCTAGTGTGGCCTTTCAAGCGGCCTGCGATTTGATCTTCAAGGGCATGGTTCAGCCTAGCGGCTATACCGAACCTGTTCTGCACGCGCGTCGTCGAGAAGCCAAAGCTAAATTTGGCGCCAACGTTTAGATAACTAAGTCAAAAAAGCAAACCAATACAACCTTGGAAGGGGCTACCGATGAAGCTTTATGATTACGCCGGTGCGCCAAATCCGCGTCGGGTTAAGATTTTTGCCGCGGAGAAGGGCATCGAACTAGAACTGGTTCCCTGTGATATGGCACAACGTGAGCACAAAGTTGATTCATTCCTGGTGAAAAATCCGAGCGGTAAACTACCCGTGTTGGAGCTGGACGATGGCCGCTGCATTCCCGAATCAGTTGCGATTTCTCGATATCTGGAAGCGATACAACCCGAACCAAACTTGTTTGGCCGCGATGCCTATGAACTGGGATACATTGAAGCCCGCAATCGTCACATCGAGCTCGAGCTCTGGACACAGATCGGTACAAGTTGGGTCAACGGTCCGATTGTTCAGTCCATGAACCTTTTCGACCTGATTCCTGGGGCAAAGGAAGCGAGCGATAAGAACGTTAACCGTTACTATGAGCGTCTGAATCGAGAGTTCGCTGAGGCGACATATGTTGCTGGTGAGCGATATAGCATCGCTGATATCTCGCTCGTAACGGCGATCGACTTTGCAACACGCTTAGTGGATCTCAAGCCGAAAAACGGACTTGACCACCTCTGGCGCTGGCACGCTGAAGTCTCTTCTCGTCCAGCGGTTGGCAACAACCTATAATATAACCGGGCCGTTTAGTGATCGTGTGGTGTCTCAACGCCACGCGGGATACGTATGTTCTCAATTAGCGCAATAACGTTGTCCGGCACTGGCTTGGTTAGTCGAGACACCGTCAAGGCCACGGAAAAATTGATTAGCGCACCGATCATCCCGATACCCTCCGGCGATATACCGAACCACCAATGTTCAGCCGTATTGAATTCTGGTGCGATGAACTTGAAATACACGATGTAGTAGAAGGTGAACAGCAAGCCGGCAACCATGCCTGAAATCGCACCTTGACTGTTGGTCCGCTTGTCAAAGATACCCAGCAGAATGGCAGGGAATAAGCTGGCTGCAGCCAAGCCGAAGGCGAAAGCGACCACCTGCGCGACAAACCCAAACGGAAAAATGCCGAAGTAACCGGCGATCACAATCGCGGTCGCCGCGCTGATCCTGGCATAGAGTAGTTCACGTTTATCGCTTAGCCCTTTGG
>JAQWQN010000061.1 GCA_029244465.1 Pseudomonadales bacterium | reverse complement strand
GGTCATCGAATAAAGTTAGTGAATGATTGGGGTTTTGCATAGCGAATTGCCCCAAAAAGCTTAGAGTTCGAGCTGGGTATCTGAAGCAGAAACCCAGCTTCGCAGTTAAGTTTTAGGCCAGTAGCTCAATTGGCAGAGCAGCGGTCTCCAAAACCGCAGGTTGGGGGTTCGATTCCCTCCTGGCCTGCCATTAGAGCAGCGACTGGTGTCGATAACGGCTTGTGAGAGCCCCCTTCATTGCGCGAGCGGTGTGAAGTGCGCTCATGAAAGGAAACAAAGGGACGAATCTTTGAGTACAGGTACAGACGCAACAGCAGACAACGGTCTCGATTGGCTGAAGTGGCTTGTCGTTGCTGCCATCTTGGGCGGCGGTGTCTATGGCAATTGGTATTACGGCGAAGAGTCCTTGCTGCTCAGAGTGGTTGGGCTCCTGCTATTGGCTACTGTGTCTGGCTTTGTCGCGTTGCAGACCGAGCGTGGTCGCAGTACCTGGAGCTTGCTAAAAGAAGCCCGCAGCGAAATTCGTCGGGTGGTTTGGCCGAGCAACCAGGAAACGACACAGACCACGTTGGTCGTCTTGGTGCTCATTGTTATTTTTGCATTGATTCTTTGGGGCTTAGATTCATTGTTAGGATGGATCGTGAGTTCCGTTATCGGGTAGGAGCAGCAGATGTCTAAAAAGTGGTTTGTTGTGCACGCCTACTCGGGATATGAAAAAAACGTATCGCGAGCGTTGCAAGAACGAGTGGAGCTGTCCAATTTTGGAGAGTTTTTCGGTGACATATTGGTGCCAACCGAAGAAATCGTCGAAATGCGTGGCGGGCAAAAGCGTCGTAGCGAACGTAAGTTCTTTCCAGGCTACGTTCTGGTGGAAATGGAACTTAACGACGACACATGGCATCTGGTTAAAGAGACGCCGCGGGTAATGGGCTTCATCGGTGGTAAGGCAGATCAACCTGCGCCGCTGACAGATCGGGAGGCGGCGGCGATTTTAGATCGCGTAGCAGCAGGTAGTGAAAAAGCGACGCCAAAGACTGTATTTGAGCCTGGCGAGATTGTTCGGGTCGTAGATGGACCGTTCAATGACTTTAATGGTGTCGTTGAAGAAGTGAATTACGAAAAGAACCGCCTTAATGTCGCCGTGACGATATTTGGCCGGTCTACGCCAGTCGAGCTGGATTTCGGTCAGGTAGAAAAAGGTTAGTTAGGGGGTATTGGCTTTCGCGGCCAATACCGTAAACGAGGGGAGCTGATGGATTAAAGATCCCAGCGTTTGAACCCATAAAGGAGTAGAGAAAAGTGGCTAAAAAAGTCGAAGCCTATATCAAACTGCAGGTCCCTGCAGGGCAAGCAAATCCAAGTCCACCGGTCGGCCCAGCGCTAGGACAGCACGGTGTCAACATTATGGATTTCTGTAAGGCGTTTAACGCGCAAACTCAGTCCATGGAACAAGGTTTGCCGACCCCAGTTGTGATCACGGTATATGCGGACCGGAGTTTTACGTTCATCACCAAGACGCCTCCTGCTGCGGTTCTTTTGCAGAAGGCGGCCAACATTCAGAAAGGTAGTGCAACACCGAATACCGTCAAAGTTGCGAAAGTGACTCGGGCGCAACTTGAAGAGATTGCGACGATCAAAATGCCGGACTTAACGGCAGCAGATATGGATGCTGCCGTTAGGACAATCGCCGGTACAGCACGTGCTTCGGGTATCGATGTGGAGGGAGTTGTTTAATGGCAAAGTTAACCAAACGACAGCGACTTTTTGCCGAAAAGCTCGAGGCTGAGAAAGCCTATGCTATCGATGAGGCAGTCACGATCCTGAACGATCTGTCGAAGACTAAATTTACTGAGTCTTTTGATGTCTCGATTAATCTAGGCGTTGATCCTCGCAAGTCGGATCAGGTTGTCCGCGGTGCGACAACGTTACCCCACGGCTCTGGCAAATCGGTGCGTGTCGCAGTTTTCGCTCAGGGCGATAATGCAGATGCAGCGACTGCTGCTGGGGCTGACAAAGTAGGCTTCGAAGATTTGGGTGACGAAATCAAAGGCGGCAATTTGGATTTTGATGTTGTGATCGCCACGCCGGATGCCATGCGTATCGTTGGCCAGTTGGGCAAAGTTTTGGGCCCGCGCGGACTCATGCCGAACCCGAAGACAGGTACGGTGACGCAGGATGTTGTGACAGCTGTGCAGAACGCAAAGGCAGGACAGGTTCAATTTCGGACTGACAAGGCGGGCATCGTTCATGGCAGTGTCGGTCAAGTTGGCTTTGATCCTAATGCGATCAAGGAAAATTTGGAGGCGCTACTCAATGACCTGAAGAAGGCAAAACCGGCGGCAGCTAAAGGTATTTATCTTAAGAAAGTGACGCTCTCGACGACCATGGGTCCGGGTGTGTCAATTGATCAGGCCTCTTTAGAGGTATAGGTGTATCTCGAAACGAGAATCACAGTGAAATAAAGTTTTGAAGCCTCACCAGGCTGATGTTGGTGGGGGTTGTCAAAAACCGTGTAGGTGTCGTCTTGGATCAGCATTGCTGATTACCTCAGTCATAGCTGAGTGTTGACAAGGACATTAAAAGACCCGCAAGGGGAACCTAACGTAGACGGCGTGTCGATGGGCTTGTTGGTTCAGGCCTTTGACAGTAACTTCGAATAATGAGGTCGTCCTCTGTAACGAAGAAGCGCCAGGAGGCACAAACGTTGTGTTTGTGTCTCATAAGTAAACGGCGCCGCGATTTTCGCGGTGCAAAATAGGAGTAAAGCAAGTGGCATTAAGGCTCGAGCAAAAGCAACAGATCGTTGCTGAAGTGAAAGAGATTGCCGCATCTGCTTTGTCGGCAGTCGTTGCAGACTATCGCGGTCTGACGGTCGCAGAAATGACTGAGATGCGTGCTAAGGCGCGCGAAACAGGTGTTTATCTGCGAGTTGTTCGCAACACATTGGTAAAGCGAGCTGTAGAGGGAACGGATTATGCGTGTCTATACGATACGTTTGTTGGTCCTACCTTGGTGGCGTTTTCGCAAGAAGACCCAGGCTCTGCTGCCCGTTTGTTGAAAGACTACGCGAAAGAGCATGAGGCATTGGAAGTCAGAGCGCTCGCTATCGGGGGTGAGCTACTAACCGCAGATCAGATTGATCTTGTGGCGACGTTGCCTACTTTGGATGGGGCGAGGTCTATGTTGCTTTCCGTGATGCTCGCACCGATCACCAAACTTGCGCGGACAATGAACGAAGTGCCAAGCAAAGTGACCCGTGCGGTAGCTGCTATCAGAGATCAGAAAGAAGCGGAAGCTTAGAGTCGCAAAAGACTCTATGACTTTGAATACGATTTAGTTATTTAGGAGATACGAAATGGCATTGTCCAAAGACGATATTTTGAACAGCATTGCAGAGATGAGCGTCATGGATGTCGTGGAACTTGTCCAGGCGATGGAAGAGAAGTTTGGCGTTTCTGCAGCAGCAGCTGTGGCGGTAGCGCCTGCGGCAGCTGGAGACGGCGGCGCAGCAGAAGAAGAAAAAGACGAATTCGACGTCATGCTTATGGCTGCTGGCGAGAAGAAGGTTAACGTGATCAAAGCAGTACGCGCGATCACTGGCCTTGGCTTGAAAGAAGCCAAAGCAGTGGTAGACGAAGCACCCTCTGCAGTGAAAGAAGGAGTAACCAAGGACGAAGCTGAAGACCTTAAGAAGCAGCTGGAAGAAGCTGGCGCATCCGTCGAACTTAAGTAACTTAATACTAATTGAGTTATCTGTTTAGACAGATGTGCTGCCAAATTGGGCGGACGCTCAATTCGCATTGCGAATTGGGAGTCGGCCCTTTCGTGGTTGGAGAGAAGCCAGTTACGGCATCTACGACCAATACTCGCAAATGCATTGCCTAATAGGCATGGGAGACTCGCATGGCGTATAGCTTTACTGAGAAAAAGCGGATCCGAAAGGACTTCGGCAAGTTATCAGAATCAATGGAATTGCCATACTTATTGGCTATTCAAACGGAGTCCTATAACAGATTTCTACAAGTAGGCACGAAAGCAGACACCCGGGATGAAGCCGGGCTGCATGCAGCATTTCGATCGGTATTCCCGATCGTAAGCTACTCTGGTAGCGCCGCGTTGGAATACGTAGATTACCGTTTGGGCGAGCCAGCCTTTGATGTTAAAGAATGTGTATTGCGGAGTATTACCTACGCCGCGCCACTGCGTGTGAAAGTTCGGTTGATCATTTATGATCGAGAGTCGTCTAACAAGGCAGTGAAGGACGTCAAAGAGCAAGAAGTCTATATGGGCGAAATTCCGCTCATGACGAATAACGGTACTTTTGTTATCAACGGTACTGAGCGCGTGGTTGTTTCTCAGCTTCATAGATCGCCTGGTGTGTTCTTTGACCACGACCGCGGGAAAACGCATTCGTCAGGAAAACTGCTCTATAACGCGCGTGTTATTCCTTACCGTGGTTCATGGCTCGATTTTGAGTTTGATCCGAAGGATTGTTTATTCGTGCGTATCGACCGTCGCCGCAAACTCCCTGCGACGATCGTTTTGCGTGCTCTTGAATACACCAGTGAGCAAATTCTAGAAACTTTCTTCGAAACTAATCAGTTCTACATTAATGATGAGTCGGTCTCTGCGGAACTCACCCCGGAGCGTATGCGCGGTGATGTTGCCAGTTTTGATATTACCGACGAGAAAGGTACCGTCATTGTGGAAAGTGGCCGTCGTATAACGGCCCGTCACGTCCGCTTGTTAGAAGAAAGCGGTATGACCAAGCTCGCAGTTCCGCGTGAGTACCTACTTGAGCGTGTAACGGCAAAAGACCTCGTTGATCAGAGCACGGGTGAAGTTGCGATACCTTGCAACACGATCATCACCGAGGAAGTTCTCGAACAGCTTTTCGAAATGAAAATTAATGATGTTGAGACGATCTACACGAATGATCTCGACTGCGGCCCGTTCATATCGGATACCTTGCGGATAGATCCGTCTCGCAACAAGTTAGAGGCTTTGGTTGAGGTCTATCGCATGATGCGTCCCGGAGAGCCGCCTACGAAGGAAGCCGCGGAGAACCTATTCAACAATCTCTTCTTCTCCAACGAACGTTATGACCTGTCTGCCGTTGGTCGCATGAAGTTTAACCGTCGCCTGGGTCGTGACGCGATCGAAGGCGAAGGTATTCTGGACGCGGCGGACATCGTTGCTGTGATGGATACATTACTGGGCATTCGTAATGGTAAAGGTTCCGTTGACGATATAGATCACCTAGGTAACCGGCGGGTTCGTTCGGTTGGTGAGATGGCGGAAAACCAGTTCCGCGTTGGTTTGATACGCGTTGAACGTGCTGTCAAAGAACGGCTCAGTCTGGCCGAGTCTGAAGGCTTGATGCCGCAAGACATGATCAACGCGAAGCCAGTCGCAGCGGCGATCAAGGAATTCTTCGGCTCCTCACAACTTTCGCAGTTCATGGATCAAAATAATCCGCTGTCCGAGGTCACTCACAAGCGACGAGTTTCAGCATTAGGGCCGGGCGGGTTGACGCGCGAGCGTGCCGGATTCGAAGTTCGAGATGTACACCCAACCCATTATGGCCGTGTGTGTCCGATTGAGACGCCAGAAGGGCCGAATATTGGATTGATCAATAGTCTCGCGACTTATGCCCGTACGAATGGCTACGGTTTTTTGGAATCACCCTATCGAAAAGTGATCGACGGTGTAGTGACCGATGAAATTGAGTATCTATCGGCGATCGATGAAGCGAACTACGTTATTGCGCAGGCAAGTGCGCCATTAAATTCCAAAGGCGAATTCGATACTGATTTGGTGGACGTTCGACACCAAAACGAATTTACCAAGACATCACCGGAAAACGTGAATCACATGGATGTCTCACCTAAGCAGGTAGTCTCTGTGGCCGCATCGCTCATACCTTTCCTTGAGCATGACGACGCAAACCGTGCGTTGATGGGTTCGAACATGCAACGCCAGGCTGTGCCCACACTGCGTGCTGAAAAGCCTCTGGTTGGCACAGGCATGGAGCGGGACGTCGCACGTGACTCGGGCGTTTGCGTCATTGCTGATCGTGGTGGTGTCGTCGATATAGTCGATGCGGCGCGTATTGTTGTGCGCGTTAACGATGCCGAAACAGGAGCCGGTGAAGCAGGTGTGGACATCTACAGCCTGACCAAATTTACTCGCTCGAATCAGAACACCTGTATTAATCAGCGACCTCTAGTCAAGCCTGGTGACATCATCGCTCGGGGTGACACGTTAGCGGATGGGCCATCCGTGGATATGGGCGAGCTCGCGCTTGGCCAAAACATGCGTATCGCGTTTATGCCTTGGAATGGTTATAACTTCGAAGATTCGATTTTGGTTTCTGAGCGCGTTGTCAAAGAAGATCGTTTCACAAGCATTCATATCCAAGAGTTAACTTGTATTGCTCGCGATACAAAGCTTGGACCGGAAGAGATCACCTGTGACATACCGAACGTGGGTGAGGGCGCACTTTCTAAACTGGATGAGTCCGGTATTGTCTATATCGGTGCTGAAGTCGGCGCCGGTGACATTCTTGTTGGTAAGGTCACGCCGAAAGGCGAGACGCAGCTTACGCCGGAGGAAAAACTCCTTAGAGCGATCTTCGGTGAGAAAGCGTCTGATGTAAAAGACACGTCGCAGCGCGTACCGACCAGTGTTAAAGGCACAGTTATTGACGTTCAAGTCTTCACGCGCGACGGGGTTGAGAAAGATCAGCGTGCTAAAGATATTGAGCGCGCTCAATTGACCCAGATCCGCAAAGATTTGGATGATGAGTATCGCATTGTTGAGACAGCAACCTATGAGCGGTTACAACGCGCCATTCTCGGGCAGCAAGCCGCTAGTGCGCCAGGTGAAAGCAAAGGTCTGGTGATCGATGAGGCTTATTTATCGTCGCTAACGCTAGATGATTGGTTCAAGATCCGAATGCAAGACGACACCCTCAATGGTCAGCTCGAGCGAGCCGATGCCCAGCTTCAAGAACGTAAAGAGGCACTTGACGCAATTTATGCGGATAAGCGCGCTAAGCTTGAAACGGGTGATGATTTGGCGCCTGGCGTACTCAAGATCGTCAAGGTCTACCTTGCGATCAAACGCCGTATCCAGCCTGGTGATAAGATGGCGGGTCGGCACGGTAACAAGGGTGTGATTTCAGTCATCATGCCGGTTGAAGACATGCCTTTTGATGAGCACGGTGAGCCGGTAGATATCGTCCTAAATCCGCTTGGTGTCCCTTCACGTATGAACGTCGGGCAGGTCCTCGAGACCCATTTAGGTTGGGCCGCCCGTGGTGTTGGTGATCGCATTAACGAGATGCTGGAAGGACAACGAAAGGTTGCTGAAGTCCGTAGTTTCTTAGATAAGGTCTACAACAAGATTGGTGATTCTGGGGTTGATTTGCCGTCCTTGACGGACGAAGAGATTCTTGAGATGGCTCATAACCTGCGCGGCGGCGTGCCGATGGCAACGCCAGCGTTTGATGGTGCTTCAGAAGAGGAAATCAAAGGTATGCTAGAGCTGGCGGGCCTGCCCACTACCGGTCAAGCGCACCTTTTTGATGGCCGCACCGGTGATGCGTTTGACCGACCCACGACGGTTGGTTACATGTACATGTTGAAGCTCAACCATTTGGTGGATGACAAGATGCATGCAAGATCGACGGGCTCTTATAGCCTAGTAACGCAGCAACCCCTCGGCGGCAAAGCCCAATTTGGCGGGCAACGCTTTGGAGAGATGGAGGTTTGGGCACTTGAGGCATACGGCGCGGCGTATACGTTGCAGGAGATGCTGACGGTCAAGTCGGACGATGTACAAGGTCGTACCAAGATGTATAAAAATATTGTCGACGGCAATTTTGAAATGGATCCTGGCATGCCTGAATCGTTCAATGTATTGGTCAAAGAGATACGTTCTCTCGGTATCAATATAGAATTGGAAGCCGAGTAAACATTACCCTGAACTGATAGAGGAGAAGCTCTTATGAAAGACCTACTTAACCTACTGAAGGCCCAGGGCAATGCGGACGAGTTCGATTCCCTGCGAATCGGCTTGTCATCCCCTGAGATGATTCGGTCTTGGTCGTTTGGCGAAGTTAAAAAGCCAGAGACCATCAACTACAGAACCTTCAAGCCAGAGCGCGACGGATTGTTCTGCGCGCGGATTTTCGGTCCGACGAAGGATTACGAATGTTTGTGTGGTAAGTACAAGCGTCTTAAGCATCGTGGCGTAATTTGTGAAAAGTGTGGCGTTGAAGTGACACTGACAAAAGTACGACGCGAGCGCATGGGCCATATTGAACTTGCTTGTCCGACAGCTCACATCTGGTTTTTGAAGTCACTACCTTCTCGAATTGGCCTTTTGCTCGACATGACGTTGCGTGATATCGAGCGGGTACTCTACTTCGAATCGTTTGTCGTGGTCGATCCAGGTCTCACGGATCTCGAGATTGGTCAGCTGCTGACTGATGAAGAGTACTTCACCAAGCTCGAAGAATTTGGTGACGAATTTGATGCGCGTATGGGTGCCGAAGCGGTACAAGCACTGCTGATCCAGCTCGATATGGAAGCCGAGATCGCGCATCTACGCGAAGAGATCCCACTAACTAATTCTGAAACTAAGATCAAAAAGTTTTCGAAGCGTTTGAAGCTGATGGAAGCGTTTGTGAGGTCTGGCAATAAACCGCAGTGGATGGTTCTGACTGTGCTGCCTGTATTGCCACCAGACCTCAGGCCGCTGGTTCCACTCGATGGTGGTCGCTTTGCGACATCTGATCTAAATGATCTCTATCGACGAGTGATCAATCGTAA